>JAENWI010000014.1 GCA_016650115.1 Peptostreptococcaceae bacterium
AAACATAGGGATTTGCCTATGTTTTCAGTACAATACCATCCTGAGGCTTCACCTGGCCCAAATGACAGCAGTTACTTGTTTGACAAATTCATTGATTTAATGGAAGGGAGCAGAAAATAATGCCTAAGAAAAATAACATCAAAAAAGTATTGATCATAGGTTCTGGTCCCATTATCATTGGACAGGCAGCTGAGTTTGACTATGCCGGAACGCAGGCGTGCAGGGCGATTAAAGAAGAGGGAATAGAAACTATTCTGGTGAACAGTAATCCTGCAACTATAATGACAGATAAAGGGATTGCAGATAAAGTCTATATGGAGCCTTTGACAGTAGAAGCCCTGACTCAAATTCTTGAAAAGGAAAGCCCTGATGGTCTCCTTGCTGGATTTGGGGGACAGACTGCATTAAATCTGGCAATGGAACTTGATGAAAAGGGAGTATTAAAACGTCTGGGAGTTGAACTTCTTGGTGTAAATAAAGATAGCATAAAAAAAGCGGAAGACAGAGACGAATTCAAAAAATTAATGATTGAGATTGGAGAACCAATCCCGCCTAGCATTATTGCGACGACTCTGGATGAATGCAGAAAATTTATAAAAATCCAGGGTTATCCTGTAATCATCAGACCTGCTTACACTTTAGGCGGTACGGGTGGAGGAATTGCTGAAAACGATGGTGAACTTGAAATTATTTGTAAAAGAGGCATTGAAAGCAGCACAATTGGGCAAATTCTTCTTGAAAAATCAGTCGCAGGATGGAAGGAAATAGAACTTGAGGTAATAAGAGACAGAAAAGATAACTGTATTATCATCTGTAGCATGGAAAACTTTGATCCGGTCGGCATTCATACAGGTGACAGCATCGTGGTGGCACCTGTTCAGACGCTTAGAGACGCTGAATACCAAATGTTGAGGAATGCAGCCTTGAAAATCATTAGGAGCCTGAGAATCGAAGGTGGCTGCAATATACAGTATGCACTTAATCCTTTTACCAGTGAATATATTGTAATTGAAGTGAACCCAAGAGTCAGCAGATCTTCTGCACTGGCCTCTAAGGCTGCAGGATATCCTATTGCAAAAATCGCAGCAAAAATCGCCATTGGGTATAGCCTTGATGAATTGAATAATTATGTAACAAAAACAACAAGTGCCTGTTTTGAACCAACGCTTGATTATTGTGTTGTTAAATTTCCAAAGTGGCCTTTTGATAAATTCCGTACTGCTTCAAGAAAGCTTGGGACGCAAATGAAGGCTACAGGGGAAGTCATGTCCATAGACAGGACTTTTGAAAGTGCGCTTTTAAAGGCTGTTACTTCATTAGAGGTTAAATGCGATGGTCTTAGAGTCCCATATGTGACAAATTTATCCACACCGAAGCTGATGAAAAAAATTAGTGATTGCGATGATGAAAGAATTTTCTGTCTGGCAGAGGCAATGCGAAGAGGCAAAACCTTAGAGGAATTGCATCAGATTACAAAAATTGATCCCTGGTTCTTAAACAAAGTAAAAGGGATTGTCGATATGGAACATACCCTGAAAACCGAAGAACTCACTGCTGAGTTTTTAAGAGAAGTTGAAACTAGAGGATTTACGGACAATGAAATACTGTCATTATCAGGTGTCTCCAGAGAAGTTCTTCAGGATATGCGTATTTATCATGATATATTTCCTGTTTACAAGGTTGTAGATACCTGCGGCGGGGAATTTGATGCAGCAACTCCTTATTATTATTCATGCTTTGATCAGGAAGATGAGAGCAGTATTACGGACAAAAAGAAAATACTGGTAGTTGGTTCGGGTCCGATACGAATAGGGCAAGGAATTGAATTTGATTATTGTTGTGTGCAGGGCGTCTGGGCTATTAAAGAGCTGGGGTATGAATCAATAATTATCAATAATAACCCTGAAACCGTAAGCACTGACTTTGATACTTCAGATAAACTTTATTTCGAGGCACTTCATATAGATGATGTAATGAACGTAATCAAGAAAGAACGACCTCAGGGCGTAATCCTTCAGTTTGGCGGGCAGACCTCCCTAAATCTGGGAGAACAACTGAACAGAAGAAGCATTAAAATACTTGGAACTCCCAACAAATATATTGATATTGCTGAGGATAGGGAAAAATTCATAGCACTCCTTGATGAACTTAAAATTCCCACACCTGAAGGAGCAGCTGTAGCCAATGAAGAGGAGGCTTTTAAAATAGTAGCTTTGTTAGGTTATCCTGTCGTTGTCAGACCTTCCTTTGTTATAGGAGGCAGGGGAATGCAGGTCGTCTATGCAGATGATGAATTAAAGAAATATATGAAAGAAGCTGTTTCGATTTCAACAGAACACCCTATTCTAATAGACAAATACATTCAGGGCAAGGAAATAGAGGTTGATGCAATTGGGGATGGAGAAGATATTCTTATCCCAGGAATTATGGAGCATATTGAAAGAACCGGCGTTCATTCGGGTGACAGTATTTCAGTGTATCCTCCTTTTGATTTGAGTAAAAAACTGGAAGAAAAACTGGTGAAATATACACAGAAAATATCAAAAGCCTTAAATATCGTTGGACTTGTAAACATTCAATATGCATATGATGGCAAAGAACTTTATGTAATAGAAGTCAATCCCAGAGCATCTAGGACTGTGCCAATCCTTAGTAAGGTTACAAAAGTCCCAATGATTAAACTTGCCGTTGCTGTAATGCTTGGCCAAAAACTGAATGATCTGGAATACGGAATAGGTCTATATAAAAGAGCTGAAAAATATGCAGTTAAGGTTCCGGTATTCTCTAACGCAAAGCTTACTGATGTAGACGTTGCGCTTGGTCCTGAAATGCGATCCACAGGAGAGGTGCTGGGAATAGATGAAAATCTGGAAAAAGCCATTTATAAAGGATTTCTTGCAGCGAACATGAATATACCTGTTGAAGGTGGTGTATTTGTGGCGCTTAGGGATTCTGAAAAGAACGACAGGACAATTTCCACCATCGGGAAATATAAACGTGCAGGCTTCATAATTTATTCGTCAAAAGGCACGACTAAGTTTCTGAATGAAAACGGTATAGAGGCAAAAAATATTACCTATGAAACGGCAAAGCAATATATCGGACAGGAGATAGTCTGTGTAATAAATATCCCTAAAATCGGGAACAGAACGGAAAGCGAAGGATTCGCTTTAAGAAGAAAAGCAATCGAGTGGGGGCTGCCAGTATTAACCTGTATGGATACAGCCGAGGCCTTTATGACAGCTATTAAACTAAAGCAGGCCGGAACAAAACTTAATTACTGCCATTTGGAGATGTAAGCCCATTATAAGCATCCGACATTGGGTTTGTGAAAAAATTAACCCCTGCAATTAGTGGGTTTGTCGAAATTGAGCCTGTGGATAAGTTTTGGAACAGGAACCGTGGAAAAAATAAGCACGCGATTGGTGTATGAAATACATTTTTCGCGTGCTTCATATTTATTTTAACAGGGTTATATAAAGGACTTTCCCACAGGTAGCCTGTGGAAAACTGAAATTTAGAATGACTGATTGCAAGGACTCTCAAAAATAGAAACCCAATGTCGGATGCTTATAATGGGCTTAATCATTTCTCTATCTATAATTACAGTTTTCATTGACGTAATCCTCCATTATATTCACACAGATTTTTATTACCATTAATATTCAACTAACGAGTTAAGATTAGATACTTATTCAGTTACTATATATTTTGTGGAAGGTCCACACCTATTATGGTATAATACTAAAGTAGCATTTAACAATAATACTAAAGTAGAATTTAACAATAGTACTATTTAAAGCGCTATATTCAATAAAATAACAGGAGAAACCGCGCCGGTTTGGATTAGCGGGAATATTAAATGACAACGATAGAAATATTATTAATTGGAATAGGCCTTTCAATGGATGCCGTGGCGGTTTCAATATCAAATGGGATGGTGTATAGAAATATAAGCAAGGGGAAAATTATCGCGCAACCTCTGTATTTCGCGGTGTTTCAAGGAGTTATGCCACTTTTAGGCGGAGTTCTTGCGGGGGGAATATTTGCAAACGCTGTATCTAAATATTCAGGAATAGCTGTATTCTTAATATTAGGTGTGATCGGCGGAAAAATGATAAAAGAAGGGTATTCCAAATTAAAAGAAGAGGTTTGTGCAAAACCTTTCCTGACACATAAAATATTGATTTTTCAGGCGATTGCAACAAGCATAGATGCCTTTGCAGTGGGAATTGGACTTGAAATAATAAATGTCGAGTTAATTCCAGCGGCATCTCTAATTGCAGTTACAACGGGAGTGCTGGTTACAGCAGCAATCATTTTAGGTAAAAAATTAGGAGAATATGTAGGATGTAAAGCAGAAATACTAGGCGGCGTGATACTCGTTTTAATAGGTATTAAAGCAATATTATAAAATGGAAGAAAAATGGAGGAGCAAAATGAGAATAGATAATAGAGAGATTGACCAGTTACGTAATATAACCATTACAAACAATTATTTGATGAGTCCGCAAGGATCAGTGCTTATTGAAATGGGAAATACAAAAGTAATTTGTACGGCATCTGTTGAAGAAAATACGGCAAGGCATTTAAAGGGAACAGGACAAGGTTGGATTACTGCGGAATACGGGATGATTCCGGGATCAACTGGCACGAGAAAGAGAAGAGATGTGGGGAAAGTTGATGGAAGAACAGTTGAAATCCAAAGATTAATTGGAAGATCAATGAGAGCTGTTGTAGATATGAAATTACTTGGGGAAAGAACAATATGGATTGACTGTGATGTGATACAGGCGGATGGCGGAACAAGGACAGCTTCTATTACCGGGTCATTTATTGCAATGGTAGAAGCGATGAAATGGATGAAAAAGGAAGGAATGATTAAAGAACTTCCTGTGAAGAATTTTGTTTCAGCTATTAGTGTGGGCATTGTTGAAGATGAGGCAATGATGGATCTTTGTTATTATGAAGATGCTGCTGCTCAAGTAGACATGAATCTTGTCATGACAGATAAGGGAGAATACGTTGAAATACAGGGAACAGGAGAGGAGTCAACTTTTTCCGAAGGCCAGTTGAAAATACTTCTGGAGCTTGGTAAAAAAGGCTGTAATCAGTTGTTTGAAGATCAGAAAGAAATTACTGGGGACCTTATATAAATACAAAGACCGAGGGAAATGGAAACCGTCGGAATTATAAATTAAAAAGATATAACATTGAAGGAGATATTAATGGGAAAAATTGTTGCTGCATCACAAAACAAGCATAAAATAAAAGAAATTGAAGAGATAACGAAGGAATTTGGTATGTTTATTGTTCCCAGGGATGAAGCAGGAGTACCTGATGTTGAAATAGTAGAAGATGGGGAAACATTCGAAACCAATTCCTATAAAAAAGCATATGAAGTTATGAGGCTTTGTGGAGAAATTACAATTGCGGATGATTCCGGACTTGAAGTTGATTATTTAGATGGCGACCCTGGTGTCCGTTCTGCCAGATTTGCAGGAGAAGACACAGATGACAAAAGAAACAATGAAAAGCTGTTAAGCCTTCTTGAAGGTGTTCCAATGGAAAAACGTTCAGGGAGATTTGTCTCAGTTATTACTATTGTATATCCTGATGGAACGAATGTTGTTGCAAGAGGCGAGGTGGAGGGTCACATTGCATTTGAGGAAAGCGGAAACAATGGATTTGGATATGATCCATTATTTATTCCATTAGGTTATGATAAAACCTTTGGAAATTTCACCCCGGAAAATAAAAATAAAATCAGCCATAGGGCAAACGCACTTGTTAAGCTTAGAAAATTACTGATAGATAAAGATGCAGAATATATCAAAACCCAGGAAATTAAATAAAATTGTAAGAATGGAGCAAGAGAAAAACAAATGGCTAAAATGTCAAAAAAAAGACTGCTAAAAATCATCCTGTTGATTATACGGGAGCTTAAAGACCCATATTTCCAAGGATTTGCAGCACAGATAGCCTTCTATTTCCTGTTGTCAGTAATACCTATGCTTATTTTGCTTTCTCAAATGCTGGCATTTTTCTCTTTATCCTTTGACTCATTAGGAGCATTAATAGAACAGTATGCCTCTATAGAGGTTTCAGAGCTTATTGGTGATTTTGTTTCATACAAACCTACAGGATTTATGAATGTCATATTTGTGATGGTTTCTCTATGGGCGGCTTCAAAAGCTCAGTTTTTCCTTGGTAAAATTGCCAATTATTCTATCACTGGAGAACCTTCGGGCAGAGGATATGTGAAAGAAAGACTAAGGGCAATCCAGACGATTGTTCTCACACTATTCACAATCGTGTTTTCTTTAATAATAATAGTTTATGGAGATTTGATCATAAAAATAGTTCTAGATACTCTTCTAGAACTATTCGACATACAATATTCGGTTGGGGGATTCTGGTTCTTAATAAGATGGCCGGTAGCACTGACTTTATACTTTGTTATGGTAACCTATAATTATTACGTGCTGCCGACGAAGAAGGTTAAAATAAGAGAAGTACTGCCAGGAAGTATTTTCGCAGCGGTCTCCATCTTGCTTGTTACAAGCATTTATAGTTATTATACCAACAGTGTGGCCAACTATTCATTGCTTTATGGTTCATTAGCTTCACTTGTTGCTATTATGATTTGGTTTTACCTGTTGGGATGGACGCTGGGACTCGGTGTTATGCTGAATAAAGCCTGGCGTGAAACAAGGTAGCAATAGCAGATAATATGAAAACAGATTATCCGGAATGCCAGATTCTTATTTTAAAATCCTAACCGATATAATGCCATCCATAGTAAGCTTGGATAATAAATCCGACTCGTCAAGATCAGATTCAACATCTATTAACGTGTAGGCAAAATCACCTTTACTTCTGTTTATAAAATCTTTAATATTAATATTTAATTCGGAAAGCATTCCCGTTATTTTACCTATAACGCCAGGAATGTTTTTGTTTATAATGCAAATTCTTTGAAAATTACCAGTTATAAAAGTTCCCAAAGAGGCTTCAGGATAATTTACAGAATTAGTTATATTTCCGTTTTCAAGATAATCCATAATTTCTTGTGCAGCCATTGCAGCACAGTTATCTTCAGCTTCTTCAGTGGAAGCACCTAAATGAGGTATTGCAATAATATTTTCCTGATTGATTAAAAGATCATTTGGGAAATCCGTTACGTATCTTCCCAATTTCCCTGAAGCGACAGCGTCAAGCAGATCATTGTCATTAACCAGATTGTCTCTTGAAAAATTTAGCAAAACTGCGCCATCTTTCATTTGATTAAAACGTTCCTTATTCAGCATCCCATTCGTTTCATCCAGAGAAGGAACATGAATGGTAACATAGTCGCATTTCGGTAATAACACGTCAAGACTTTTAATGATATTTACGGTATTTGACAATTCGTGGGCGGCTTTCCAGGTTATAAATGGATCATATCCTAAAACATTCATTCCTAATGCTTCTGCTGAGTTGGCAACCGCTACCCCTATGGCCCCAAGACCTATGATGCCTAATGTTTTCCCTTTAATTTCCGTACCTGCAAACTGTCCTTTCCCTTTTTCGACGCATTTGCTGACGTCATCAGTCAGGGTGCATGCCCAATTCAAACCGGAGAAAAGGTTTCTTGCTGAAAGCAAAAGCCCTGCAATGACAAGTTCTTTTACTGCATTGGAATTGGCTCCAGGCGTATTGAACACAACGATGCCTTCCGCAGCACATCTTGCTAAAGGGATGTTGTTTACACCAGCACCTGCCCTTGCAATGGCAAGCAGATTTTCTGAAAAATTCATTTCAATCATATCCTGGCTTCTGACCATAATTCCAATTGCTTCATCGACCTTGTCAGTAATAGAATATTTATCAGTAAAGCAGTCAAGACCTGCTGGAGATATTTTATTCAAAGTTGCTATTTTATACATTTTATCCTCCTACGAATTTGTGGACTAACAAATTATTAACGATTATACCACTTTACTCAAATGTAGTAAAGTGGTATAATACTTACTTAAAGAATTAATTAAAAGGGGTAAATAATATGAACAAAAAAAATAACAGAGTATTTAACTTTTCAGCAGGGCCATCCATGTTGCCGCTGGATGTCATGGAAGATATTGCAGCAGAACTTACAGACTATCAGGGTTGTGGACAATCAGTAATGGAAATGAGCCATAGATCGGCTGAGTTTGAAAAAATCATAGAAGATGCCGAGAAAAATTTAAGAGAAATAATGAATATACCAGACAATTATAAAGTGATCTATGTTCAAGGTGGAGGGACTCTTCAGTTTGCAATGGTCCCACTTAACCTTTTCAAGAGTTCAAAGAAGGCGGATTATATTTTAACTGGTGCCTGGGCAAAAAAAGCAGCGGAGGAAGCAAAAAAATTCGGAGATGTCAAAATAACTGCATCTTCAGAATTAGATAATTTCGTTTATATTCCTCAGGTAATGAAAGAGGAATTCAGGTCGGATGCCGACTATGTGCACATTACTTTGAACAATACCATTTATGGAACAAAATTTCCTTACATACCTGAAACAGGAGATATCCCGCTGGTTGCAGACATGTCATCCTGTATTTTATCTGAGGAAATCGATGTAACAAAATTTGGGATTATTTATGCTGGTGCCCAAAAAAATATTGGGCCTGCAGGAGTGACGATTGTTATTATCAGAGAAGATCTGCTGGGAAACGCGCCAAAAGAAATCCCAACCTATCTTGATTACAAAATACATGCAGATAACGGTTCTATGTATAATACCCCTCCATGTTTTGGAATTTATGTTGCTGGTGAAGTTTTTAAAAAAATCAAAGCAACAGGCGGAGTCAGAGCTTTGGAAAAAATAAACAAGGAAAAAGCTAAAATGCTTTATGACTATATTGATCAAAGCAGCTTATACAGTTGCCCGGTTGCTGAAAGGGACCGTTCATTGATGAACGTTGTTTTTATTACGGGTGACAAAGACCTCGATAAGAAATTTACAGCAGAATCAAAATCAGCGGGATTAATCAATTTAGCAGGGCACAGATCGATAGGAGGCATGAGAGCCAGTATATATAATGCGATGCCAAAGGAAGGCGTTGAAAAATTAATGGACTTTATGAAGAACTTTGAGACGGAAAACAAATAGGAGAATAGCAGAAATGAGATATTTAATAGTTGTTCCTGACGGTGCGGGAGATGAACCAATAGCAAAACTCGAAGGCAGAACCCCGCTACAGACGGCGAATATGCCTTGCGCAAATGGACTTGCCAAGCTGGGACTCGTCGGGATGGTAAAAACGATTCCTGAAGGAATCGCGCCAGGCAGTGATGCTGCAAATCTTTCTGTGATGGGGTATGACCCGGCGAAATTTCTGACTGGAAGATCTCCGTTAGAGGCGGCCAGTATTGGAATAGAAATGCTTGATACGGATGTTGCCTTCAGGGTCAACTTGATTACCTTAACAGGTGATGGAGAGTATGAAGACATGAGAATTACTGATCACAGTTCAGGAGACATTTCAACGGAAGAGGCAGACCGGTTAATAAAGGCTGTACAGGATAAATTCGGGAATGAAAAGATAAAGTTTTATACGGGTGTCAGCTACAGACACTGTATGATTGTTAAAGATGGGGAAACCAGTTATGATCTTACTCCGCCTCACGATGTCCTAACCAGAAGAGCGGGGGATTATTTGCCAAAGGGAGAAGGATCTGAATTTATTACTCGAATGATGAAGGAAAGCTATGAGCTACTGAAAAATCATCCGGTAAATATTGAAAGAATGAACAAGGGGTTAAACCCGGCAAATACTATTTGGATATGGGGCCAAGGCAAAAAGCCGGCACTTACATCTTTTTATGATAAATATAAAATAAGAGGTACGGCTATTTCTGCAGTGGACTTAATAAAGGGAATTGCACTTTGCGCTGGTTTGAATTCAGTTGATGTGGCTGGAGCTACGGGTACTCTGCACACAAATTTTGAAGGGAAAACGAAGGCCGCCATAAATGAGTTTGAAGCTGGAAAAGATTTTGTCTATCTGCACCTTGAGGCACCGGATGAGTGCTCTCATCAGGGAGACTTAGATGGAAAAATTAAATCTTTGGAAATAATAGATGAAAAGGTCATAAAACCTCTTGTGGAATATTTCAGATCAATTGATGAAGATTTTAGAGTTTTAATTGTCCCTGACCATAGAACACCGCTAGCATTAAGGACTCATACTTCAGATCCAGTGCCCTTTGTGCTTTACAACAGTAAGGGCCAGGGCATTGTAAATCAGGCGAATTCTTTTGATGAAGTTTCAGGAGCGAAAGGAATGTATTTTGACAGCGGATTTTCTTTGGCAAATTACTTTTTTGCCAGGTAGAAAACAGATTCATATATAATAAAAAAAGGGAAAAAATGAAAAAAATAATATACTTAATAATATTGGCATTGGTAATTTCATGTGTGCCAAACAGTTATGCATATGCATTAACGAGTACACCACAGATTACTGCGGAAGCAGGAGTCGTAATCGATGCAAATACTGGATTGGTACTGTTTGACAAGAACAAGGATGAAAAACTTGAACCTGCCAGCATAACAAAGGTAATGACAGCACTTTTAGCACTTGAAAATTTAGATATGAATAAGACGGTAATTATCGACAAGGAGGCTTCTTTTACAGAAGGCAGCCGAATTTATCTTCTGGAAGGTGAAGAAGTCACTGTACAGGATTTAATGTATGCGTTGCTTTTGGAATCTGCTAATGACTCGGCCGTTGCAATTGCCAAAGAAGTGTCAGGCTCTGTAGATGAATTCGCAAAGCTGATGAATCAGAGAGCTAAAGAGATAGGAGCAAATAATACAAATTTTGTGAATCCCCATGGACTCCATGCTGAAGGACATGTTACCACCGCTTATGATATGGCTTTAATTGCACAAGAAGCTATGAGAAATCAAGACTTCAGAAAATTCATTCTCACTTATAGGCATGTCATCGAAGCAACGAATAAGCAGCCAACCAGGTATTTATATAATACCAACAGGCTGATTTATGATGAAATAACGAATGTTGACGCAAATGGAATTTTAAGACCAGCGAAGTATGACGGCGTTACCGGAATCAAAACAGGATATACTCCTGAAGCTGGAGGATGCCTTGTTTCCGGGGCTGAAAGAGATGGCAGCGAGTTTATTGCGGTAGTTTTAAAATCAACAGATTTGGGGAGATTTGGAGACGGTATCACACTGTTGGATTTTGCTTTTACCAATTATAAGTCGGTTACCGCCATCAAAGATGGAACTGATATGGGGACGATTAAGGTGAAAAACGGGGAGAAAAATAAGGTTTCATTAGTAACTGATCGGAACGGAGGCATAACTTTGCCAAAAGAAGCCTCTGAAGATATTGTGAATAAAAAAATTGTAATCCCAAAAAGTATAAAGGCGCCCATAAAAAAAGGACAGCAAATAGGAGTTGTGGAAATATATGAAGGAGATGTCCTCAGGGATAAGGTGCCAATTGTAGCAACTGAATCCATTGGGAAAGGAACGTTTTTGTCTGTTTTTGGCATAGAAGACGAAATAGCTTTTAAAATCATTCTGGCACTGAAAATAATCGGCGGGATTTTTGGGGTGCTGGTTTTACTGATAGTTGTATATATTCTGTATAAAAAAAATCAAATAAAAAAGAGACGGGCAAAACGGAAACAACAAATGAGCAAAATGGCAAGGGAAAGACATGTTCGACATTAAAGAAAATCTAAAAGAGCTCCCGGATAAACCGGGAGTTTATATGCATAAAGATAAACTGGGGCAAGTTATTTATGTGGGGAAAGCATCTTCATTAAAAAATAGAGTGCGCCAGTATTTTCAATCTTCAAAAAATATGGATGCCAAGGTCAGAGCAATGGTTTCTCATATTGAGGAATTTGAATACATTACAACGGCAACAGAAATGGAAGCATTAATACTGGAATGCACCTTGATTAAAAAATATATGCCGAAGTATAATGTACTGCTGCGGGACGACAAAACTTATCCTTACATAAAAATAACCATGTTTGAGGAATTCCCACGCCTTATGAAAACAAGAATAATAGAAAAGGATGGGGGAAAGTATTTTGGACCTTACACAGATGTTTCATCGGTGAATCAAATCATTGAGCTGTTGAACAGCATTCTGAAACTAAAAAGGTGCTCCAATAAAACTTTTGCCGAAGGGTTTAAACCTTGCCTCAACTTTCATATCAATCAATGTAAAGGAGTTTGCATCGGAAACATCAGCAGGGAGGAATACAGAAAAAATATTTATGAAGCAATTAATTTTTTGAATGGTAAAAGCAAGCCGCTGACAGATTATTTGAAATTGAAAATGAAGGAAGAGGCTGACAGACTTCATTACGAGAGTGCAGCAGAATGCAGGGATTACATCAGTGCCATAAACAGTTTGAATCAAAAACAGAATGTGGTGATTCTCGGGGCAAAAGATATGGATGTAATAACCATTTTAAAAGGTGAAAATGAGTATTACGCCGTACTATTTCTTGTGAGAGATGGCAAACTTTCGGGCAGAGAAACTTATCACCTTCAAACCAGTGCTGAAGATGAACCGTGTGAAATGACCCGGGCGTTTATTGAACAGTATTACTCAGAGATTTCTCAAATTCCTAATGAAATACTTGTTCAATATGAAATTGAAGACAAACCTCTGGTTGAAGAATTTCTGACAACAATATCCGGTAAAAGAATCAAAATCACATTGCCGGTTCGTGGTGAAAAAAAGGCTATGCTTGAGCTGGTGAAAAAGGATGCTATTGAAATGGCTAAAAGCATCGATGCAAAGGCAATTAATCAAAGAGAGAGGGAAATTTCGATTAGAAAAGAAATGGAGGGATTGATTAATGAGTATGATGATTTTAATATCGGTAGCAGCGATCATCATAATAGCAGTTGTGTTGGTGACAGTGTTGAAATAGGAGAAAACTATCGAATTGAGGCATATGATATATCCAACATTAATGGTGTGGATTCTGTGGGAGCAATGGTGGTCTTTGAGGGAACCAAGGCGGTAAAAAAAGATTACAGGCGTTTTAAAATAAGAACAGTTGAGGGCCCAAATGATTATGGAAGCCTTCAGGAAGTAATATACAGAAGATTTAACAGGGCGATTGCGGGAGACCCCGGGTTTTCTAAAATTCCAGACATCCTTTTCATTGACGGAGGAATCGGACAGGTTTCGGTAGTTCTTAAAATGCTGAACGCAATGAATATTAAAATTCCTGTATTTGGAATGGCAAAGGATGAAAGTCATCGAACAAGAGGATTGGTTTATTTGACCGATTTGGATTCCGGTGAAAGCAACCGCGAAATTTCATTGAAGGAGAAGCCGCTGCTTTTTAAATATGTAGGGACGATACAGGAAGAGGTCCACCGGTTTGCGATAGATTATCACAGGGGTCTTCGGGGCAAAAGACTTGAGATTTCAGTTCTCGATGAAATAGAGGGTATTGGGAAGGTGAAAAGAAACCTTCTGCTGGCTCATTTTGGCAGTATTGAAGCGATAAAAAGCGCAAAAACAGATAAACTTGAACAGATGAAGGGAATCAGTAAAAAAGAAGCAGAAAACATATACAAATTTTTTCATTGATATAGGTTAGAATAAATGTTATAGTATAAGTTACAATAAGTAAAACAAAATGGAGGTGAATTAAATGACAGAAAAAGAAGCATGCGATACTGGTAATTATGATGACATACTGGAATGCGTATCAGAAGAAGAAATAGAAGAAGGTGAAACGGATTTCATAACTTTGGAATTCGACGATGGCGTTGAAGTAGAATGTGAAATCATGGGTGTTTTTGATTGCGAAGGAAAAGAGTATATTGCTTTAATACCAGGAGATGGAACAGACGATGTTTACCTTTACGGTTATAAAGAAGTGGGCGAAGATGAATTCGAATTAGTTGATATCGACGATGATAAAGAGTTCGAAAAGGTTGCCAGTGAATTTGAAAAAATTTCAGTAGATGAAGAAGAGTAATATTCAACCATAAATATCAAAAAATGCTAATAAACATTAAAACATGCCTTGCTGTCAAGAAGCAAGGCATGTTTTTTTTGCTTGGATATTCTCTGTAAAAACAGTAATTTTAGCGTTTTGAATTCCTGATAAAAGCTATGCCTGAAATAGCACAAACGATCATCCCCGAAATAAAGTATGATTCCATTTCCTTTGTAAGAAGGTTAACTAAAAAATATACGGAACCCAATAAAAAAACAATGCCAACGGTCAATTTTGATTTATCTCTCATCGTTACCTCCAAAAAACCAGACCATAATTGGTTTGGTTCCTTTATTATAAAAGTAATTGTAATTTTTGTCAAACTAGAGTAAAGTATTATCTGTATGTGAGATATAAATGGAGGAATAAAATGAAAAAATATGATATTATTGTTGCCGGAGCTGGAGCAAGCGGAGTTTTTTTAACTTATGAGTTAACAAAATTAGATAATAAAGCAAGAATACTCATGATAGATAAGGGAGCACCCCTTGAAAAGCGCAATTGCCCGATTAAGATGGGTTTGGTTCCAACATGCATTATGTGCAATCCATGCCATATTATGAATGGTTATGGGGGAGCAGGAACTCTTTCTGATGGTAAATATAATATTACAACACAGTTTGGCGGCGATCTTCATGCCTATGTTGGCAGAGAAGAAGCTTTAGCGTTAATGGAATACGTAGATGAAGTTCTATGTTCAATGGGTGGTGCGGATGCCAAGCTGTACTCCACTGCCAATTCAAATTTGAAAACCGTTGCACTGAGAAATAATCTTCATTTACTGGATGCGAAAGTAAGACACCTTGGGACAGACAGAAACGTATTGATTCTGGAAAGAATTTTTGAATATATCAATAAAAGAATTGACACTGAATTTGGAGTTACTCTTGAAGCTGTTAAAAAACTTGAAGATGGTACCTTTGAAATTACCAGTGATAAGGGCGAAAAATATCAGTGTAGGGATCTGGTGCTTGCTGCAGGCAGATCAGGATCCAAGTGGATTGGGGAAATCTGTGATACATTTGGAATCAAACAGAAAAAAAACAGGGTAGATATCGGTGTGCGTGTTGAACTCCCTGCCGAAGTGTTTAAACATATTACGGATGATGTATATGAAAGCAAAATTGTGTATAAAACTGACAAGTATAATGACATGGTAAGAACTTTTTGTATGAATCCTTATGGAGAGGTTGTTGCAGAAAATACAAACGGCATTGTTACCGTAAATGGACACAGCTACTCGGATCCTAAACTTCATACGGAAAACACCAATTTTGCACTGCTTGTATCAAACAAATTCACGGAGCCTTTTGAGGACAGCAACGAGTATGGCGAGTCAATTGCAAGGCTTTCAAATATGCTGGGTGGAGGTGTTATTCTTCAAAGATTCGGAGATCTTGTGAAGGGGCGACGAAGCAGTGAAAGAAGAATGGAGAAGTGCTTTACAAGACCGACATTGAAGGCTACTCCTGGAGATCTCAGCCTGGTTATTCCAAAGAGACAGCTTGACAACATCATAGAAATGATTTATGCACTGGATAAAATTGCCCCGGGTACGGCAAATGAAGACACTTTGCTTTATGGGGTGGAAGTGAAATTCTATAATTCCAAGGTAGATGTTGATTATCATCTGGAAACCTCAGTGAAGGGACTTTATGCGTTAGGAGATGGATCAGGGGTTACACATTCTCTTTCGCAAGCATCCGCCAGCGGGGTATATGTGGGTAGAATACTGGCCCAGAAATATGCAGAAACAAAGAATGGAATGGAAGAATAGCAAGTCGAAATTAGGAGATCGGAATATGCAGGCACTGAAAGACAAAATAATAAACGAAGGCCAGGCTATAGGCAGTGAAATCATTAAGGTAGATGGGTTTCTAAATCACAGAATAGATGTTGCGTTTATGGAAGAACTGGGTAGAGAATTTAAAATCAGGTTTCATGATGCATCAATAAATAAAGTTCTTACCGTTGAAGCCAGCGGAATAATCGTTGCGGCCATGACAGCAAAAGAGTTTGGGAATGTTCCGGTTCTCTTTGCCAAAAAGACGGCCCCGAATACCATGGTGGACGGATTTTATGGAGCCGAGGTAAAATCTTTCACAAAGGGCATTGTTTCAACAATATGTGTTGCAAAGAAGTATTTAGATGCCGATGACAGAGTTTTAATCATTGATGATTTTCTGGCTCATGGGGAAGCTGCATTAGGTCTTGCAAGCCTTGTGGAACAGGCGGGGGCTACGGTTGTCGGGATTGGTGCAGTCATAGAGAAGGAATTCCAGGGGGGTAGCCAAAAGTTGAGAGATAAGGGCTATGAGGTTGAATCTTTAGCTGTAGTAACAAAAATAGAAAACGGTAAAATTAGCTTTAAATAAATTAGAAGCGTAAGAATAAAAGCAGAAATGACGGCTGGAATAACAGTTGCAAAGACGAGAAAACAAAAAACGTACAATTAAGCAGATATGATCTAATAAAGTTCGACAATATACGAACTTTATTTTTTTTATTTGTTGAAATACCTGTTTTTACGCTAAAAAGTGTTTACGTTGATATTTGGGGGGATTATAATGAAATAGTTAAAAATATTAATTTATTTACTTTTTAGAAGGAAGAACAAAGGAGAGCACGAGAATGAAAAGATTATTAACTGTATTATTAATTCTTGCAATGGTTTTCAGCTTTACTGCCTGCGGCGGCACTGAACCAGCACCGGAAGCGGATGCCCCTGAACTGACAGTGGGATTTATTTACATTGGAACTAAAAATGATGGCGGATTCACTCAGGCACATCATGAAGGAACTGTTGCTATGGAAGAATATTTTGATGGCAAGGTTAAAACAATCATTAAAGAAGGTGTAAGTGATTTAGACAAGCAGGCTACAAAAGAAGCGGCACTTGCT
>JAENWI010000234.1 GCA_016650115.1 Peptostreptococcaceae bacterium
AAAAGATTATTATTTGTCTTCCCGGGCCGCCACGAGAAATGACAAGGATGTTTCAGCAGAAGGCATTGCCATATCTGGAAAAGAAAACAAACGAAGTGATTTATTATAGAATGATTAGAACCTTTGGCATTGGAGAATCACAGCTGGAAACAGATTTGCTGGATTTTATCACGAATCAGAAAGATCCGACCCTGGCAACCTATGCCAAAGAGGGAGAATGTTCTCTTAGAATTGCCTCAAAAAGAAAAACCCAAAGGGAAGCTGAGGCTGCTGTCAATGAAATGATTGAAAAAATCATGCCTATCATAGGAGAATATATCTATAGCCTGGATAATGAAAATTTAGCAGACGTTGTCGGTAATTTGTTAATAGAAAAAAATATCTCCATATCCTGTGCAGAATCCTGTACCGGCGGGATGTTTGCTGAAACTATCACCAGTTTGCCTGGCATATCAAAAGTTTTTGACAGAGGGCTGATTACATACAGCAATAAGGCAAAAATTGAAGAATTGGGCGTTAAAGAAGCCACATTAGAACTATTCGGTGCCGTCAGCAGAGAAGTGGCTATAGAGATGGCAGAGGGGCTTCAAAGAGCAAGCAACAGTAGGCTCTGCATTTCTGTTACTGGAATAGCGGGACCAGATGGAGGAACACTGGAAAAACCGGTGGGGCTTGTATATATATGTGCAATTTTTGATGGGAAATCTGTCACAAAGGAAATTAAAATGAGAAATGTCAGTAGAAAGTGGAATAGAAATTATTCAGTGCTTTCTATGTTAAACATTATTTATAAACTTTTACTTGACGAATAACCAAATGGAAATTATAATACTAATTACCATATATTTACATTTAAAATATTTTAAAAATCCCTTGACCCGAAGATCATATTAAGGTAATATGATAAAAAGAACAGATGTTCACATTTGTATGGAGGATAAAAAATGGGAATTAACAGAGAAGATAAAGATAAGGCTTTAGAAGCGGCACTGCTTCAGATACATAAGCAATTTGGACAAGGCGCCATTATGAAATTGGGTGATGAAGGTTCCAGACTGAATATAGATTCAATTTCTACAGGTTCGGTTAGTCTGGATATTGCAACTGGAATTGGTGGTATACCAAGAGGAAGAATCGTTGAAATATACGGACCGGAATCTTCAGGAAAAACAACATTAACACTGCATATTATTGCAGAAGCCCAGAAAATGGGAGGAAAAGCTGCCTTTATTGATGCGGAGCATGCGTTAGATCCAGATTATGCAAAGAACCTTGGCGTTGATGTGGATGAACTTTTAGTATCCCAGCCTGACACAGGAGAACAAGCACTTGAAATATGCGAAATGCTTGTTCGAAGCGGAGCATTAGATGTGGTTGTTATAGATTCTGTTGCAGCTTTAGTACCTAAGGCAGAGATTCAAGGTGACATGGGAGACAGCCATGTAGGTCTTCAGGCAAGACTGATGTCACAGGCCTTGCGAAAGTTGGCTGGATCAATTAATAAATCTCATACTTCAGTTATATTCATCAATCAGCTTCGAGAAAAAATCGGGGTTATGTTTGGAAGCCCCGAGGTTACTACCGGTGGAAGAGCTTTGAAATTTTATGCCTCTATGAGAATTGATGTAAGAAAAATAGAAAGCATAAAATCTGGAGATTCAATTTTAGGAAACCGAACCAGAGCAAAAATTGTTAAAAATAAAGTGGCGCCTCCATTTAAACAGGCTGAATTTGATATCATGTACGGTTTTGGCATTTCAAGAGAAGGAGATGTTCTTGACTGTGCCGTCGATGCAAAATTAGTTGAAAAAGCTGGCTCCTGGTATTCCTTTGATGGGAATAGAATAGGACAAGGGAGAGAAAACGTTAAAAATTATCTGATTGAGAACCCGGAAATATTAAATAAAATGGCAGAGCTGTTAAAAGAAACCTTTAAGCCTAAAACCATTATCGTGGATGATGATGGAGTAGTATTAGAATAACATAATTGAAACGATTTCAATGCAGCACAAAATAGGGAATTTATATGAATTTTGTGCTGTTTAATATTTGTCAAATTTTGAAATATCTATGTCAGCCAATTTTGGAATATCAATTGACATAATATATTCTTTATGATATTATATATCACTGTAAGCCGCTCAGAATAGGTTATTGTAAATCCTTAGGGATACCTTAAATGGCGAGACTGGATAGAGGAGGTATAGAAAGAATGTATGCAGTAATTGAAACAGGTGGAAAACAGTACAGAGTACAAGAAGGTGATGTAATCACGGTTGAAAAACTTAAGGTTGACGCTGGAGATGTAATCGAATTTGATAAGGTAATGGTACTAAGTGATGGCAAAGAGGTTCAAGTTGGAACTCCTTACCTGACCGCAACAAAGGTTTTTGGTAGTGTAGTTGAAAATGGTAAAGCAGAGAAGGTTATTATCTTCAAGTATAAGGCAAAGAAAGACTATAGAAAGAAGCAAGGCCATAGACAGCCATATACAATGGTAGAAATCACATCACTGTCTGGTGAAGCGAAAGAACCTGTCAAAAAAGCAGTTGTTAAGACAACTGAGGCAGCTCCAGCCAAGGCAAAGACGAAAGCCACGGCAAAAGCTCCAGTAGAATCAAAAGCATCAACTAAAGCAAAAGCGCCAGCAAAAGCAAAAGCTCCAGC
>JAENWI010000184.1 GCA_016650115.1 Peptostreptococcaceae bacterium
CGGTATGAAAATATTGTTGTAATGGCTATAGAAATGCCGGATGGCAGCTTTATTACTGGCAGAAGCTCAAGAAGAATGGTTGCAGCATCGGCAGCAATACTAAATGCGATAAAAAAATTATCGGGTCAATCGGAGGATATACATTTAATCTCCCCAGCAGTATTGAGTGACATTCAGAAATTAAAAAAAGATATTTTGAAGCAGGACAGGTCAAGCTTGAACTGTGAAGAAATTCTCAGTGCTCTTACGATTTCAGTTGGAACCAATCCTTCTGCCCAGGCGGCAGTGGACCAGCTTTTAAATTTAAATGGATGTAAGGCACATTGCACAGCAATATTAAGTGACAGAGACGAGCAAACCTTGCGATCCCTTGGATTAGACGTGACCAGTGACCCGGATTATTTGACAACTAATTTGTATTTTGGGTAATTAGCAAAATATTCAAAAAACTTATAAAAAGAATTGACATAGATAATTGCGTGTAGTACTATGAAATTGCCAATGTAATTAATTACATATATTTGTGAATAGTTATTAAAAAAACCCTTAAATTGTAGCACTAAACAAATGTAATGGATTAAACAAATTTGCATTCGTTATTATATTTTTTATTATGAAGGGAGATTACTATGAAAGATCTAGAAACAAAGGGCATAACGAAAAGCGCGAAAAAAGATACGGAATTTTCGCTTTCAGCAGTGCCAATATCGCACAAAACCCAAGGATTATGGGCAGCAATGGTTGTACTTGTTGGGTTTACTTTTTTTACACCTAGTATGACAGCAGGAGGAAACTTAGGTATTGGATTAAATTTTACTAACTTTTTCCTGGCAGTAATATGTGGCAATGTTTTTCTTGGAATGTATTGTGGCACGTTAGGGTACATTGGCCAAAAGACAGGATTTTCTCTTGATTTACTGGCACAACATTCATTCGGGTACAAGGGATCATTTTTGCCATCAGCAATTATTAGCTTTACTCAAATAGGGTGGTTTGGTGTTGGTGTAGCCATGTTTGCCATACCAGTTTCAGGACTGACAAATGTACCTGTTTGGATTCTTATTATAATAACAGGTTTTGTAATGACTATGACCGCATATTTTGGAATAAAAGCCTTAGCAATTTTAGGGTCAATAGCAGTTCCTCTTATTGCTATATTGGGCATATATTCAGTAAGCTGGGGAATAAATGAAGTTGGCGGATTTATGAATGTATTTTCTGAAAATCCCGTTAGCCCTATTACATTGTCAGCAGGAATAGGTATCGTTGTAGGTTCGTTTGTAAGTGGTGGTACTGCAACCCCAAATTTCTCGAGATTTTCAAAAACACCTAAAACAGCTGTCATAGCAACTGTGGTTGCATTTTTTGTAGGAAATTCTATTATGATGGTTTTTGGCGCAGTTGGTGGAGCGGTGACAGGAACTGCAGATATTTTTCAAATATTAATACTTCAAGGATTGGCTATTCCTGCAGTAATAACTCTTGGACTTAATATCTGGACAACCAATAATAATGCTCTATATACAGCGGGACTCGGCGTTTCTAATATAACTAAAATGCCAATGAAACCACTTGTTCTATTGTCTGGTGGAGTAGGTACAGTGCTTGCGATATGGCTATATTACAACTTTGTCAGCTATTTAAGCTTACTAAGCGGAATGATTCCACCTGTTGGGGCAGTGCTTATTATTCATTATTTTACTAATAAAGCACAATATACAAATAAAGATTATAAAGCCAAAGCATTTAATATTGGAAACATCATTGCAGTTTTAGTGGGCTCACTTACAGGTATCTTATTAGATTGGGGAGTTGCTCCGATTAATGCGCTAGTTGTAGCTTCGGTTATTTGCCTTGGTTTTGAAATGAAAGGAAAAGGAAATGCTAATTAAGAATGTCTTGATAGAAAATGCAAAAGAAAAATCGGATATTAGAATTACTTCTGGCAAGTTTGAAAAGATCGCCGCAAAAATAGAACCGTTAAATGGAGAAGAAATAATTGATTGCGACGGTAAAATGGCGCTGCCACCATATATAGAATCACATGTACATCTGGATTCCGCATTGACTGCTGGTGATCCTTGCTGGAATATGAGTGGAACTTTGTTTGAAGGAATAGAGTGCTGGTCAAAACGCAAAGATAAACTCTCAAAGAAAGACGTTAAGGAAAGAGCCAATAAAGCAATAAGAATGCAGGCGTCAAATGGCATCCAATTTGTACGTACCCATGTGGATGTAACGGATCCCACCTTAATTGCCCTTGAGGGTATGCTTGAACTTCAGCAGGAGCTAAAAGGTATTGTTGATATACAGATTGTGGCATTTCCGCAAGAAGGAATACTTTCTTATCCGAAGGGCAAAGAATTAATGGAAAACGCTGTAAAACTTGGGGCAGATTGCATTGGTGCAATCCCACATTTCGAATTTACAAGGGAGTATAGTGTTGAATCATTAAATTTCGCCATGAAACTTGCAGAAAAATATGATAGGCTTGTAGATGTTCATTGCGATGAGATTGATGATGAGGCATCACGGGGATTAGAAACCCTTGCCTGCAGGGCCTATGAAGCTGAAATGGGCGAAAAAGTTACAGCAAGTCATACGACTGCAATGCATTCATATAATAATGCTTATGCGACAAAGTTGTTTCGATTACTTAAAATGAGTAAAATTAATTTTGTTTCAAATCCACTTGTAAATACTCATTTGCAGGGAAGAATGGACACCTATCCGAAACGAAGAGGTGTGACAAGAGTAAAGGAATTGCTTGAAGCTGGAATGAATGTATCATTTGGTCAAGATGATATTTTTGATCCTTGGTATCCTCTTGGCACTGGGAACATGGTTGATGTTGTTCATATGGGGCTTCATGTATGTCAAATGATGGGGTATGAAGAAATTTTAAATTCATATAAACTCATCACACATAATGCGGCAAGAACATTAAACCTAAAAGATTATGGAATTAAAGTAGGAAATACTGCAAATTTAATAGTCCTTGATGCCACAAATTTCTATGATGCATTAAATGAAAAAGCTTCAGTAGTATACTCCTTTAGAGAGGGCAAATTGATCGCATCTACAGAACCAAGTGTAAAAAAAATTCTTTTTTAATATAAAACATATTTAAACACCTATTACATAAAGCCGAAAGAGTTTGTATATACAAACTCTTTCGGCTATTGTAGAATAGAAGACAATAATGGAAAAGGGAGGTGATAGACTTTGAATATAAAAGCAGTGGCAAAAAAAGCAGGTGTTTCAGTTGCTAC
>JAENWI010000121.1 GCA_016650115.1 Peptostreptococcaceae bacterium
TTGTACTTTACTTTTCTGGCAAGGTCCAAATTTCTAACACTAAGAATTTGCTTCTCAATGTAAGAATAAATAGTTCTTACAGAACAAGGAATTTCTTCATGATTAGAAACTATTTGATAAATGGATTGACTTTTAAGTACTAGAGGTGTAATGGTTTCATCTAATAACTGAAGTTGGTTTTCAGTTATGTTGATACCCTCCCTGGAAGAAACCAGAAGCGATTTGTACCGCCGGTTTGCAGTGATTGACTTGTAATAATACTTGTCTACTCTGCAATTGGATTTTTTTATGCAGGAATTGCAAACAAACGGTGCATGGCTTAATAAAATGCATTTCTGCGAAACAAAAGAAGAGCAGCGCTTGTTGCAGTAATAATTTAATGAAAAAGTTAATTCTAGTTTACACCTGAAGCTAGAATTAACTTTTTCATTCTACGTTCACATAATATTTTGATAAATATTGTTGACTTGACCAAAATTTAATGATATAGTTACAAAAACAATTAGGAATGGTGAAAAAAATGAGAACGATATTTTTGATCGACGGGTATTATTACGTATTTAGGCAGCGCTTAGGATTCTGACAATTTTCGTCACGGGTCGAGCGCTATTCTGCGTACACCCGCGATTGGTATAATTATTTACCGGCATTTGGGTGTATACCAACTGTCGGTTTTTTTATTGCTTGCATTTTTAGAGCAATTATATTGTTAAAGAAAGGAATCGTTAACACTATCAAAATAGTAGAAATTATCAAATGTTTAAATGGAGGAAGAAGAAATGAAAAAAATGGGAAAAATGATGATGCTGTTTGTTCTGATTGTGGGACTTGTGGCTCTAGGTACTGGTTGCTCCAGCGGGGAAAAAGCTGCTACCGCACCTGAACAGATTAAAATTGGAATTCTTCAATATGTTGAACACGGCGCATTAGACGCAGCGCGAGAAGGTTTTGTAGCAGCATTGGCTGAAAATGGGTATGTTGACGGAGAAAATATAATCATTGATGTGCAGAATGCGCAGGCAGATCAAAGCAACCTTGCAACTATTAGCGATCGATTTGTCAGCAACAATGAAGATTTGATTTTAGCTATTGCGACTCCTGCAACTCAGGCTATCGCAGGGAAAACAACTGAAATTCCGATTCTTGGAACAGCTGTTACTGATTACGTAGTTGCAAGACTGGTTGATACCAATGAGATGCCAGGTGGCAATATTAGCGGAACGACAGATATGAATCCAATTATTGAACAAATTGACTTATTAATTAAATTAGTACCAAATGCAAAAACTGTAGGAGTTCTTTATACTTCAAGTGAGGACAATTCAGTTCTTCAGGCTAAAATTGCAAAAGAGGCAATTGAAAAAGCAGGTCTTAAATATGTAGAAGTTACTGTAACAAATTCAAATGATGTACAGCAGGCAGCACAATCACTCGTTGGACAATGTGATGCTATTTATGTTCCTACTGATAATGTAATTGCATCTGCCATGCCGGTAGTTTATGGTGTAACCGTTGAATCAAAGACGCCAGTTATATGTGGTGAGTCTGGAATGGTACTTAATGGAGGACTGGCCACACTTGGAATCAACTATCGTGATTTAGGTTACCAGACTGGATTGATGGCAGTAAAGATATTGAAAGGTGAAGCAGAAATAGCAACCATGCCGATTGAATCCGCAACTAAATTTGACTTTGCTATCAATGGTAAAGTAGCACAAGAAATAGGTCTTGAAATTCCTGCAGACCTTCAGCAATACGTGATTGAAGCCGAGTAAAAAACAGACATACTAACATGGTATAAAGAAGTGAGGGAATAAATGTTACAGATTATATCAGGCGCGGTTTCATTGGGGCTTATTTGGGCAATCATGACAATCGGCGTTTACATCACCTACAGGCTGCTTGAAATAGCGGATCTGACAGTAGAGGGAAGCCTTGCAATGGGAGCAGCTATTGCTGCAACCTCAATCTATAATGGAATGAATCCATATGAAGCCACGGGGCTTGCACTTTTAGGTGGAATGGCGGCAGGACTGATAACAGGACTTTTTCATACAAAGCTTAAAATCCCTGCCTTATTATCCGGCATTTTGACGATGATAGCACTTTACTCAGTTAACCTGCGTATTATGGGGAAGGCAAATATTTCCCTGCTTCGTATGGATACTGTCTATACGGATTTGGAAAAATTCGGAATTAATCATACAAATGCCGTGATGCTGTTTGCACTGATCTGTGTAATGGGACTGGTCGGTATTTTATACTGGTTCTTTGGAACTGAAATAGGGTGTGCCATTAGAGCGACAGGAGCGAATTCTCAAATGTCACGAGCACAGGGAATCAACACGAATAATATGATTATGCTGGGCTTAATCATAAGTAATGGTCTTGTTGCCCTTTGCGGAGCGCTGATAGCACAAAGCCAGAGTTTTGCCGACGTTCAAATGGGAGTAGGTTCCATTGTTATTGGTCTGGCTTCAGTTATTATAGGAGAAGTAATCTTTAACAGTAAGAATTTCTTTCAGAAACTCATTTCGCTGGCACTGGGTGCCATCACATACCGGCTGATTATTGCTATTGTATTGAAGCTGGGTATGCCTGCCAATGATCTCAAGATGTTTACTGCACTTACGGTGGCGGTTGCCTTGTCGTTACCAATGTTAAGGGCCTATCTTCGCCCAATAAAAAAATCGATAAAGGAGGAAGTGTAAGATGCTTGTAATCAATGGAATTTATAAGATATTCAACGTGGGAACTATCAATGAAAAAGTGGCGTTGAGCAATCTTAGTCTTACACTTAAAGAAGGTGATTTCGTGACGCTGATTGGCGGAAATGGAGCAGGTAAATCCACATTACTCAATTGCGTTGCAGGAGTTCATCCGATAGATATGGGAGCTATTATAATTGGCGGAACAGATGTAACAAAACTGCCGGAATATAAGCGCGCGGGAGTAATTGGACGAGTATTTCAAGACCCTATGATGGGCACCGCGGCTAACATGGGAATCGAGGAAAATCTGGCGCTCGCCTTCCGACGTGGTCATTTTCGAAGCCTAAAGTGGGGGATTACACATAAAGAGCGAGAGTTATATAAAGTATTGCTGGCTCACCTTGGGCTGGGTCTGGAAAGTCGGCTAAGTGACAAGGTTGGGCTTCTGTCTGGAGGACAAAGACAGGCACTGACACTTTTAATGGCAACGTTGCAGAAACCGAAACTACTGCTTTTAGATGAACATACTGCGGCACTTGATCCAAAAACTGCAGAAAAAGTATTGCAGCTGAGTGATCAGCTGGTATCGGAGAACAATTTGACAACGCTCATGGTAACGCATAATATGCGTCATGCTATCGAGTATGGAAACCGGTTAATCATGATGCATGAAGGCCGCATTATTTTGGATATTAGCGGTGAAGAAAAACAAAAACTGACGGTGGAAGATTTGCTGAAACGGTTTGGTAAAGTCAGCGGTGAAGAATTTGCAGATGACAGGGCTTTACTTGCTTAATTAGAATTTTTATAATCAATTTACAAATTACACATATTAGCTTTTGGAACGTAAAAAGATGCAGCTCTTTCGGGCTGCATCTTTATTGACAAAAAACCTCATATTTTAGATTATATCAATTTTTAAATCATATCAATATTTCTGCCTGTAGTTTCCATTCCATGTTTCACTCTGTCTTTTTCTTCTGCAGTTTTCGCATCATTCCAATGGTCCATCGTTCCGACAAGATAGCCGGTTATACGTCTGATTCTTTCAAATGGAACTTGCTCAAACTTATAAGTTAGATTTGCAAAATCTCCATCTGCTTCAATTGTTAGAAATTCCACTTTTCTGCCGTATTTTTGTTCTACATAGGCAACGTATGCCTGTTCTTCTTCGGAATCTACATTAGATTTAATTTGCATTCCCATACTATCTCCTCCTTATTTGGTTTAGGTTTGAACCCAAGTAATAATACCGTAAATCGTTATCACCCCATTTAATAGGCAAGTAACATCCACTAGTAATTATTCTACACCTGAATACCATATGTTGTATATAGCTCAGGAAAATAATTTCAAAAAAACATAATTATAAAAGGTCAGCCGGACTCATTGCCAGTATCAGAAGATGGACCAGCCCTCCAATTATATAACCACTGCCGATAGACATTTTTTCGGAAATGTAGCCATAGCCAATCTGACCGACGGTACTTCCACAAGAGCCCGCGAGGGAATCGAATGAAATCTTCTCTTGCTTGAACAGTCACCTTATGTTATTATTATGAAAGTGTTCAAAGCTATTCAGACTTTTATTTGCCCTCATAGTTAAACGGATATAACGGAAGTTTCCTAAACTTTTGTTGGTGGTTCGATTCCGCCTGGGGGTGCCAATCAATACAAATTATATAAAAAAATTAAAATGCACGCCAAGGGATAATAGAAAATTTAGACCTAGGTGTGCATTTCATATTATTAGATATTATTATTCAGCTTTAATTCAATCACTTTTTGCCTTTCTAATATTTCATCCAAGGTATTGTGCAGATTTTCCAGGATAATTTCAGCCTTTAAATTTACCAAAAATGAGCCGTAAAGCCCCTCGCTTTAGCCATGGGGATGTAAGGTGCTAAATAGAAATATTTTTAAAAAATAACTTGCAAGAACATATGTTCCTGTGTTAAGATTTTAATATAAGAACTTTATGAAAGGAGCTAATATTGCAAACAACAGCTAGCGTAAAATTGCTTCCAACAAAAGCACAAAAGGTGTTAATCAAATCGACAATGAAAGAATATATCAAATTGGTAAATTCTATCGTGGCCGATTATGTTGGCGTAATGAAGAATCTTAAATATACAAGCAAGGATGTCTCAGCTAATTTGCCAAGTGCTTTGAAAAACCAAGCAATAAGGGACTCTTCCAGTGTTTTCAAAAAGTACAAAAAGGATGTGTCCATAAGTGCTAAAAGTAAAAAAGCTCGGACAAAAGCAAAGTCCCTTGCCGAACCTAAAGAAGTGAAAGTTCCTATTCTGAAAAAGGAAGTAGCTATTTGGAACAACCAGAATTTTAACGTTGAAAATAGTCTTGTTTGCTTTCCCGTTATGATTAACGGGAAGTCCAAGAAGATTAAAGTTAAAGCAGTAATAGCATCGTATCAGGATGAAAAA
>JAENWI010000248.1 GCA_016650115.1 Peptostreptococcaceae bacterium
GCCATAACGGATGCAACGTGGGCATGATGGTGCTGAATTTCCAAAACCGGAATGTGGTGCTTCTTTGCATATTTTTTACCGATAATTGTGGAATTATATAACGGATGTAAATCACAGGCCACCAAACATGGTTCAATACGGAAAAGAGCCTTCATACTTTCAATGTTGTCTTCATAGATATTGCAGTTTTCAAATGAATCCAAATCTCCAAAATACTGGCTCACATATGAGAAAGGTCCTTTACTAACCGCAAATGAATTTTTCAGCTGACCCCCGGTGGCCAAAACCATTGTTTCTTTTCCCGGTCTTTTTTCTCCCACATTAATATACAAAGGCACCGGAGTGTACCCTTTTGATCTTCTTATCATCTGCGGCTGACCATCTATTACCCTTGCCACGGAATCATCAACACGAAGTTTTATTTCCCTCTTGTTTGATATGACTTCAGAAATCAGGCCATTGCTTTTTTCCATGAAATCAAGCATTTCCTGATCATCTTTTATCATTGGCAAACTCGAAATATTTGCACTGGTCATAATTAATGGGCCATCAAATTTTTCAAGCAATAAATACTGGCCTCCCATGCTTGGGAGAAAGGAACCAATAAGCCTGCTTTTCTCAAACTCCTTACAATCAGCGCTTCCCGTCAGATTAGTGCGCCACCCAGCCCTAGCTGATTTAGCTGATTTTTCCAGCAGCAATATTGGTCTTGCAGAGGAAGTAATCAGGCTTTCCTCTTCAGGAGAAACCATGCAGTATTTTCTGACCATTTCCAAATCTTTAAACATGATTGCAAATGGTTTTTCTTCCCTGCCTTTTAAAATTCTAAGTTTTTCCACTGCAGAATCATCAAGTGGATTGCACACTAGATTATATCCTCCAACACATTTAAAGCCTATTATATTCCCTTGTGACAAAAGTTCAGCGGCAAAATCAATCAGATTTTTTTGATTTTGCATTTTTACGTTCAGATTAAATTCCTCACATTCCTGAACATCATTATCTTGAACGTCTGTATTGAGCACGCTAAGGGATTCAAGCTGTGGACCGCAGTCATAACAAGATATGGTCTGAGCATGAAATCTCCTGTCATTCCTGTCCGTATATTCCCCATGGCAAAATTCACACATGGGAAATTCCATCATTGCTGTATTTTCTCTGTCATATGGTATTTTATCAATGATTGTATATCTTGGGCCGCAAACCATACAACTGATAAATGGATGATGATATCTGGGATTTGTTGTATCCTTCAATTCTCTCAGGCATTCAGGACATATGGCAAGGTCTGCGGGAATCATAGCAGTCTCATTATCTCCTTCATTGCTGTCCATAATACTAAATAAATCAAATTGTACTAACTCAATCTGTTCTCTTTTAATATGGACAATTTCTGCCGGTCCCGGTTTTTCCTTCTTTAAGGCATCAATAAATTCTTCAATATTCTCTTTGGTATCTGTTACTTGTATTTCTACAAGCCCCCCTACATTTAAAACCTGCCCTTTTATTCCATATTGATCAGCCAACTTAACAACAAAGGGTCTGAATCCAACCCCTTGAACGATCCCCCATAATTTAATTTTTTCTGTAATGACATTATTCATGGTGATGATGATGTTTACCCTCTATCTTCTTTGCTCTTTCTTCAAACCAAAGAACTACCTGATCAAATCCTTCTCCAGTTTTCCCGGATACCTTATATACCGGAACGTTTTTATTAAGAGCCCTGACGCCCTTCATAAAATAATCTTCATCAAAATCAAGATAAGGTATTAAATCAATTTTATTTATGATAATGATATCTGCTTTCTCAAAAGCAAGAGGGTATTTGTAAGGTTTATCGCTACCTTCTGTTACTGTGGATATAAGCATCATTACATGTTCTCCAATTGAAAATTCAGCAGGGCAAACAAGGTTACCAATGTTTTCTATAAACAAAACCCCTTTTTTTTCAAACTCTATGTTTTGAACCATATTATGAATCATAGGCGCATCTAAATGACAAGCTCCAAAAGTATTTATCTGGAAAGTGGTAATTCCTAAGCTCCTCAAATCCTTTGTGTCTATGTCTGATTCTATATCTCCTTCTATAACATAAGCCTTCATGCTTAATCTTTTAATAATGTTTTTCAGTGTTGTAGTTTTCCCAACACCAGGTCCGCCCATTTCATTCACCACCAAAACCCCATAATCAGTCAAATTCTCATTCACATGCTCGGCAATATGATCATTCTCATCGTGGATATTTTCCATAATATTTAACTTTTTAACATCATGCATTTATTCTACCTCTATTTCCTTGATATAAAATTCTTTTCCTATGTCTGTCGGACCGCCATCCTTCCCACATTTTGGGCAAGCAAAAGACATGGGAATTTTTGTAAACAATTCCCCGCATTCTGGGCATTTAAGTTTTGGTTTGATATATTCCATTTCTATTTTTGACCCTTCGCAAAGTGTACCTTTTGTTATGACATCGAAATA
>JAENWI010000199.1 GCA_016650115.1 Peptostreptococcaceae bacterium
AAGAGTTGTAGGGTGCGATGTTACCGAGAATTTATGACAAATTCTTCTCTTCGTGAGCGATTTGGTATAGAGGTCAAGAACAGTTCAATTATTTCAAGGCTATTAAAAGATTCGCTTGCCGCAGGGGTAATTAAGCTCCAAGATGAAAACTCAGCTGATAAAAATCGCAGATATGTTCCATATTGGGCATAATTTAGTTGATAGTTAGTTGATACCTCAAAGAAAAGTGTAATGATTTTAAGGATAAACCCTTGATTTGCAATGGTGCATAGATAATAAATTTAGTTGATGGGTAGTAGATAGATAAATCGAAAAATAGAATAGACCGGTATTTCAATGACCTAAGATTTGGAGGCCTTCATGATTAACCTACCCCAAAACGACAAATTAGACGTACGCATTCTCGAAAAAGTATTGAGCGACCAGTATATTACGCTAAGTTGAACCTGGGATATAAGGATACACTACAAAAGATTGTATTACATATTAGCCAGAAGTATGGCATTTCTTCCAGTGAACCTAAAAAGAAGCTTATTGAATTTCTTGAAGGGACGAAGGATCCGGAACTGATCGCCATGAGGAAGATATTATATAATTATGTGCCTTATCGTTTGATATCGCCTTTCTATGATGTGGAGCTGAGGCGGATTTCAAATACGAAGCCTGGATTGAAGAATCTCACCATTATGGAATTATCAGCTAGGGCCTGGTGGCGCACTTTGGACGTAGAAAGACAGCTCCTGACTGGTATGCGGGGGATATGTATGGATATTTAAAATCTTTATTGCTTTGCCACCAGCGGTTGTTTTGGCATTATTTATGTGGTATTATGTTAAAAAGACCTCCTTAAAAAACGAAAGAGGGTGCAATAACGAGTGGATATTAAAGAATACAAAAAAGTTTTCGATGCACATCAAGGTGTTATTAAGTTGTCTGATTTTACCACTGTGGGGTTTCATAATACAGTACTGGATAAACTTATAAAACAAGGATATGTTGAACGCATAAAAGCGGGATATTATGAATGGATTTATGAGGAGCCAATATCCGATGCTGTCATCATAGCCAAGTTGTTTCCAGAAGGTGTTATCTGCCTGGAATCGGCACTATATCTGTATGCCTATTCTGATAAAACACCGCTGGCTTGGCATGTTGCTGTAAGTAAGAACAAAACTAAAAGTAAATATAAAATTGATTACCCGCTAGTGAAATTCTATTTCATTATTGATTCTTTCATGGAAATTGGTAAATCAGAAATTGAATTTGAGGGCCATGCATTGCCAATATTTGATAGGGAACGGACGATATGTGATATCATTAGATATGAGAAGAAGTTAGATAAAGAATTGTTTAATAAAGCTATCAAATCTTATGTTAAAGATTCAAAAAAGAATATTGGTAGACTAATGGAGTATGCTGAACAAATGAATGTAAAGAAAAAAGTTAGCACAATAATTGGAATGTGGATGTGATAAGTGATGCAAAACGATATCTCAGTGCTTCAAAAGTTAAAAAATAGAGCGAAATCAAAAAAAATACCTTTTCAACTGGTTTTGCAACTTTTTTGTCAAGAAGAATTTCTTAGACGTTTATCAATATCCCCCTATCGAGATAAGTTAATTCTTAAAGGGGGTCTATTTATCTTTTCTTATAATGGGTTTGAAGGTAGGCCCACAATGGATATTGACTTTCTTGCAAAACAGATCACTAATGATCATGAGGCTATGAAAAGAGCAGTCGAGACAATAATGATGCAAGAAACTGGTAACGATTATATAAAATTTACAATTAAAAGTATTGAAAATATTGCTGAGCAAAAGGCATATCATGGTGTTAGGGTTAAAATGATAACCACAATATCAAATACTAAAACGCCATTTGATATAGATATTGGAATTGGTGATGTAATCATTCCTTCAGAAAATGAGCTTGAAATACCAACACAGTTGGAAGGATTCGTACATCCAAAAATTCTATCATACTCACTAGAATCGACTATTGCAGAAAAATTGGAAGCAATCTTCAGTAGAATGGAAACGACCAGTAGAATGAAAGATTATTATGACATTTTCTATCTGGCAAAAAATCAGTGTTTTGATGGAAACCTATTGACTGAAGCCATCAAACAAACTTTTAAAATAAGAGGGACTGTTTGTGATTATGATTCATTAAAACGGATTTCTGTAATTAATTTGAATGAAGACATGGGAAAAAGGTGGCAGATGTTTACGGAGAAAACATTGAATATGAACATAGAATTTCAGGAAGTAGTTGAATTGATTATTAAATTTGTCGAAATGCCAATTCAAGCAATTCAAGAAGATACTTTTTTAGAGCAAAATTGGTCTGAGGAATTTGGATGGCATATTTGAATAATCAGCTAGGGCCTAGTGGCGCACTTTGGACGGAGATAGCCGAGCAACTAGGGGACAGGTTGTCCCCTAGTTGGAAAGATAGAGGGAAATATTAAATTCGATGAAATACGGCCAATTACTAAAACAGCCGCATTCCGTTGAAAAATATAAGGAGTAAATAATGCAACAGGAAAAACAATACTGGGATGATATTATTAAGAATTTAGATCCGGCGGAGTCTGGTTATGACGGCTGGTTGGATAAATATAATTTGGAGTTGCTTGGACCTAGGCAATTCATTGTTGAACTTGGTTGCGGCTGGGGAGATGACACCGGATATTTGATTAAGTTAACTGCGAGGCTTATTAGCTGCGATTTTTCTGGCGAGGCGATTGAGAAAATATGTAAGTATTACCCTATGGTGAATACGTTCCAATTTGACATGACTGAGGGGTTCCCATTTGAGGCTGAGGCGGTGGATGTTATTATTGCGGACTTATGTCTGCATTACTTTGACGATGATGAAATGGGAGATATTGTGGCGGAAATCGGCCGAGTACTGACGCCAGGTGGACGATTGATCTGCAGGGTAAATTCGGATAAGGATATGAACCATGGTGCGGGCCAGGGGGAGGAAATCCAG
>JAENWI010000382.1 GCA_016650115.1 Peptostreptococcaceae bacterium
ATAATTATTCGTAGTAAGATATTTATAGTATTCAGTTGGAGCAAGTTTTGCAAGATCCCACTGATACCTTTCGTTGTTATAATAGCTTGCCCAATCATTAATGACTTGATAAATGTCTTTAAAACTAGTACACCAAGATATGTCAATTTCATCTTTCATGTGTCCAAAGAAAGATTCCTGAGGAGCATTATCCCAGCAGTTAGCTCTCCTTGACATAGATTGACGTAAGTTTTCATCTTTAACTAATTGGATAAATTTAATGCTGGTATAATGAGCTCCTTGATCGCTGTGAATGAGTGTTTCAGTGGTTAACGAAACTCCGTGCTCTGCAATAAGCTGGTTAACTGTTTCAAGAACAAAATCAATTTCCAAAGAAGTACTTAGTTTCCAAGACAATAATTCCTTTGTACAAGCATCGATTATAGTAGACATATAGCATCTTGGAGCTTTATTATTAATGATGTATGTAATGTCTGTTAGGAGCACCTTCCGAGGGCCTCGTGTTTCAAACTCGCGATTTAATAAGTTTGGAGCAACATTTGATGTTGCTAAAGCTTTGGCCATACGTCTATATGGATTTGCTTTCCGAATCGGACAGAATAAACCGTACTTTTTCATCAAACGCCTGATTTTCTTGATATTCATTATAACAGTTGGGTTCATATGGAGCAGACGCATGTAAATTCCACGAGCACCTTTATTGAAACCTCTAAATTGATATGCCAGTATGATGATTTCGAAGTTTTGCCGATCCTGCTTTTCACGCTGAAGTCTAATTTCTTCAGTAGCAAGGTAATTATAGTAGCCAGAGCGCGAAACGCCTGCGTTTTTACATAACCACGTGACATTTAACAAGTTACCTTCTTGACCCAACATTTCAATAATTATTTCATATTTTGCATGAACAGGAACAGATATCATCACTTGCTCTCCTGGCCTAAAAATACATTTTTTTTTTAAAAAAGCTATCTCTTGATCTTTATATGCTAGTTGTTGTTCCAATACCTTAATTTTAGTTTCAGCCGTCATAAAGCCATTCAAGGTACCTTGATATGTTTCAATATCTCTAAAGCCATTCCCACTCTTTACCTCATTACGTATCATGCTTTTTATTCCGCTTATCCTAATCCTACCTAGGATATCAGGATCTATACCGAGATTCATAACGATAGCACAAGGCTTTTGACCTGTGATAAAAGCTTCCCAGAATTCTTTCTTAAACTGGGCAGAAAAATGGACTATTGTAGGCGATACATCTAATACATAATTACTTGCACGAAGATGATTCATTTCTTCTTCTGTGAACTTCTTTTTTGCCATAAGGTTTCCTCCAATACACTTGATATAATTTTACTTCATATCAGGACTGATGACAAACCTAATTGTCTAAAGAAAAGGGTTTTAAAAATCCACTTGTATTGATACAAGGACTTCAGAAAACTGAGGTGCCCAAGTATAAGGTTTTTAAAAACCCAAACTGTCTACTCTATAGGGTACATTGTA
>JAENWI010000492.1 GCA_016650115.1 Peptostreptococcaceae bacterium
AAAAAAAAGGTCAAAAAGGAATTACGCAGCTCTTGGTGTTGATAACTTTCGAAGTTCTATATAAGCAGCTTGCTGAGCTGCTAAATAGATTTGAGCTTTCATAGCAAAATGATTTTTGCTAGTTCTTTGTTTTAGCCATTCTAATTTTATGTAAGCCACGATGGATAATACATAATGGTTCATTTGAGTTTTGATTGTTTTTGTTGGTGATTTTGCAAAACCAGTGTTGCTTTTTATAGATTTATGATATTCTTCTACTCCCCACCGTTTTTTGTAGATTGTAGTGATTTGGGCATACGATAAGCTTAAATCACTACTAGCCAAGTACAACTCGCCGACTGTATCATTCTCGTTTTTGAAAACTTGCTTTGTGAGCAACAGCGGAAAATCTAATTCTTCGAACCAAACCTCCACGGTCTGCTGTCCTGGCTGTAGTGTTTCAATACTTATGTATTCTTTATTGTGTTTATTTTCCAATGATAAGGCTACTCTACGATTGCTTTTTAGAGCCATTATAAAGTCTGACTTTAATTCTTTTTTGCAACAATTCATATTTTCCACTGAACTATACCAGCTATCGGCCAAAACGTAATCAAATCTAAATTTTCCATGGCATTCACGCAACATTTTTCTAAATAATTCATTTTTGGTGGTGCTGCTTTTTCGCTTTTTCTTGCCTGTTTTAAGGTCTGTATCCCATAAATCTTTTTTCACAAACTCAACACCGCAAGGCAGTCGCATACCGCCAACTTCCACCAAAGCCGTCAAAAAATTAACGCCTTTTACCGACCTGCCAAACACATGGTCAAAATGCCAACAATTGAGTTCGCTCTCATCAGTATATCGCTTTTCTTCTATCGAATCATCAAAACTCAAGGTAACAATATCTTTCGACTGAGTCATTTCTTGAACATAAACTTTAGATTGTTTCCATAAAAATTTACTGTCGTAATTTCCTTTAGACAATTCCCGTGTGATTTTGTCGTGCTTAATTGACAGCAAATTTGCCATGCCTGTTGATGTGGCATAAGAACTCGAACTTATTAAATAATCACTGTACAGATCTGCAAAATTCTTCATCTTTTCAGGGGCTTAAAGTTGTCAACTTTTCAAATGTTAAAACTATGAATTTTTATAGTATTTTTGCGTAACGTGAGT
>JAENWI010000381.1 GCA_016650115.1 Peptostreptococcaceae bacterium
GCAAAGCCATAGGGAAACTTGCCTATTTTACCGGTATGAGACGTATTGATATAGCTAATCTTCATTTTGAAAACATAAGTCTCGAAAAGAATGAAATCACGTTCATACAGCAGAAAACCGGATTGGAAGTTTGCATACCATTAAGATCTGTTGTTGGAAATGCCATATATGACTACATTGTTAATGAACGACCAAAATGCACTTCTGATTATATTTTTATAAGGGCCATCAAACCTTTTATCAAACTATCACCTACAGGAGTGGATAGCTCTTCCAGAAATATATTTAAGGAGGCCAATATACGGCAAGAGAAGGGTCGAAGAAAAGGACTTCATCTTTTTAGACATGCTTTTGCCACAGATTTAATTGCTCAAAATATTCCCAACAATGTTGTTAGCGAACTATTGGGGCATGTTTCAATAACATCACTCAATCCGTATCTTGATGCTGACATTGAACATTTAAAAGAGTGCGCATTAAGTATTGCCCGGTTCTCAGAAATCAGCAGCGCTCATATAAAGCCGTTCTGCAGTTTTGCACAGGGAGTCATAAAACAATTTGTTGATTATTGTATGGGAAAAGGCATCTGGTGTTGTGATTATAATAGAATGTTACACTCTATTGATAATTATTGCACTACATTTTACCCTAATGCTTCTTGGTTTTCTCAGGAAATGTTTAACCAATGGTGCAAACCTTTGACCCTGGAGAGCCGTAAATCCTACTTAAAAAGGGTTTATGCCGTTCGTTATTTTTTTTCATATTTATCTGACAATTATGCTTTTACTATTATAATACCAAAATTAGAAAATGTAGATAAGCGGGAAAGAGTTACACTTAGGAAGATATATACCAGTATAGGCTCTGAATTACTTTATCAATTTGTTAGTCATCGCAAAACTTCAGGTCGTTGGTCTGATATTTATGACAGAAATCTACGTTCATTCGATATGCATTGTGCGACACTATATCCAAAAGCAACAATACTTAGTCAGGAAATGGTTGATACCTGGTGCGCAAAACGTCAAACAGAGAATCCTTATTCCTGGGGTAAACGTATTGCAGTCATCAATTCGTTTCTCAAATACACTCGCAATAGAAAACTTCTTGATCTTGAATGTAATAGCATCCCGACTCATGGTCCGTATAATATGGTCATAAAAGAGCCTCATGTCTTTACTGATGTTGAGCTTAATAATTTTTTCTATGCTTGCGATCATATACAAATTAGTCGTTATGGTTTAATGCATAGGCTGATGAAACTCACAATACCTGTATTCTTCAGATTACTTTATTCAAGTGGAATGAGAACGAATGAAGCACGGGACCTGGATGTAGAAGATGTTGACTTAAAGCATGGCATAATAAACATACGCCACACTAAAGGATATACAGAACATCGGGTAGCTCTCCATCCAACAATGAAAGAACGACTTGTAGAATACGATACCGCAGTAAACAGATTAATACCTGACAGAAAATGTTTCTTCCCCAGTTACTACGA
>JAENWI010000275.1 GCA_016650115.1 Peptostreptococcaceae bacterium
GTTTCTGATTCGTTTATCACTGAATATGCTTTTAGTAATTATTGGATTTACTCTGATGGTTTGTGTCTTTATGGCTTTGTTTTTAGGCTTGTTAAGCATTTGAAAATGTAATAAATATTCCAATTTATTGATTGCAGGGCGGTTTTCGCTCTGCTTCTTTTTCCATGAGCCTAAGCGGTGAAAAAGAAGCAAAAAGCCTGGATTAAGTTTTCTGATTAATAATGGGGTGCTGAAAGCAATAAATAATGTTTCTTTCTCCATCATCGTAAATTTTTAATTAATAGAACTATTTAATATTCTGTTCCGGTAAATCCGGTCAGTTGTAAACTTGTTGTAACTAATCAGAGTACAAATTAGCAATAATCCGTAAAGAGTTTACTAGTCCTAAATTATTTTTCAACACGGTGTCAGTTACAGACCTTAAAACAGCAAAGCTAAACGCCCCCTCAGTTGATCTAAATTGTCCTGATACCTTTTGTTTTACTTTTATATTTCTGATTGCCCTTTCAGAGCCATTATTATCAGGGGGAACTTCGTGGCGATAAAGAAAAGTAAACAAATAACCACGGTACTTCTTTAATCTGTTTTGAAAACGGACAAGCTCTTTTTTCTCAGGAGGTAAATCGTAGTTTATCAAAAATTCAAGCCTTTTTTCAATTTGGGTTCTTCGCATATTTTGAATGTAGTAATCTGCCATACCCATTTGTTTTTCTAAAGCCAAAGCCAATTGAAAAAGCAACTTACACCCCTGACTCCATTTATGATTATAAAGTTCATTCAAATAATTCATGTCCCGAAGCAAGTGGGCAACACATACTTGGTGTGATGCAGCAGGGGTATTAAAATGACTACTCCAACAATCGTGAACCAGTACTGAATTTTTAAAGCCCTCTTTAAAGGTATTTGTGATACTTCTCTGGCCTCTATTGTCTGTTATTGTAATAAATGTGGCTTCTTCATTTTGCCATGTCCACGCCCAATGTTTATCACCATTTACTTTAACTCCGGTTTCATCACTTCCTGTGGCATATTTTGCATTAGCCTGCAACCTCTTTTTTATCAAATCATAAGCTGGCTGTGCTTTTGTCACAAGTTTATTTAGTAAATAGTGGATACCGCCTTCACTTATTGGTACACTAAAAACATCATTGAAAAGTTCTTGCATCCTTTTAAAAGGGATGTATTGCCTTGTGTGAAAGTAGCCAATCAAACTTTCTATATTATTGCCATAGCTTGCTGGGGCATTTGCCTCTTTTGGATATTCGCCTTTGTTCACATGTCCACATTTGCATTGCTTCTTATAAATCTGATGCTGGGTTACTTTAATTTCAATTTGGGGAATATCAAAAACCTGTCGGTTTCCTATTAACATAGTTGAAATATTTTCAAGACTTTCTCCGCAGCAATTGCAATAATGTGGAATATGCTTTTCTGTAAAATCAGGGTGGGCAACCATTTTTAGCGTATTCCCTTTTCTGCCTTTTTGACCTCCAGGCTTAAGACCACTCTTCTCCCTTAAGCTTTTTCGATTTGGGCGGTTTTCATCTTTGGAAGGTGGGACAGAACTGTTGTTGCTGTTTTTTGGATGCTCATATTTAAACAAACGATGTTTTAGGCCAGTATTCTCGATACGAAGCTTTTTGTTTTCTGCTTCAAAATACTCAAGTTGTTGTACCCGTTTCATAAGTGAGTCAACTTTGATCATCAATTCTAATATAATTTTATCCTTGTCCAGTTGCTTGTTTTTGATAAAACAAAATACGCATAAACATTAACGCCACAAGATTATTGTACAGGTAGTTATCATCTGTAAATAGCCGATTTTGTTGATAACCAGCTGGTTTTTACAAACTAAAAGGTTAACATAAAATAAATTGTTGATAACGGGATTTAGCAGTTAATAACATAGCTCTTTATTGAGTTATAGAATTTATTATCTTTGGTACTGATTAGTAACAAAAATCCGTAGTCCTACCTGTGGAAATTTTTAAAAATGATACCTCTTAAAATCAGAAGGTTGTAAATTAATTGCTGCAATGTGGGTTAATGGATATTACGGCCATTTTATGTACAATGAACTATTTTTTCACGATGGCCAAACCGGACAGATAATTGTTCCTGTCCTACGTCCAGGCAACAGTCATTCCAACAAATGGTATGTGGCTATATTGAAA
>JAENWI010000367.1 GCA_016650115.1 Peptostreptococcaceae bacterium
TCGCTTCATTTTTGTGTCTGCATAAGCGTAAATCATCGTGCTTTCTAGTTGTGCATGTCCAAGCCATTCTGAAAGAAGTGGCAATGGCATTCCTCCTCGGTAGAGATGCATTGATCGCGAATGACGATACATATGAGGATGCAGATTTTCAGGTACATTGCTATTTTGATCCCTAGCTGTTTTTCCATATATTTTCATGAATTTCCCAACAGCATCGGGGGACATTGCTTGTTTATGTTCTTTTTGTATGACATAAAACAGGAGACTGTTACTGACTTGACCATTATGGAAAACGCGAAGGTAATTATTGAAATGTTCTACTGTTTTTCTCATTAGGGGCACAATCCTTGTTTTGCTACCTTTCCCAGTAATTACGACATGTGATTCTTTTGCTGATGTATATATGTCGCTTACTTTTAAGTCAAGTATTTCCTGGTTCCTTGCTGCAGTATCATACATTAGTATCATGTAGAACAGATCACGGATTCCCTTTTTTGTTGCAGTATTGGGCTGGCAAAGGATTGTCTTTAATGCATCTTCTTCAAAATATTTCACTATCTGTACCTTTGTTATTTTTTTAATAGGTATCTTTTCAAGTTCAAATGAGCATGCTGTCACAAGTATATCCCTACCCGCTGCATATTTATAGAAGGTGCGAATACAGGAAAGGCGATGATTTCTTGTTGCTACACTATTGTTCCTTGTAACTTCCAGCCAGTCAAGATAACCTTCTACTGTCTGACGAGTTATTATGTCAAAACTGATTTCTGATAGCCGAAGATTTTCGGTTTCCTTCAGATATCCTAGTAGAAGATTTAAGACATCACGGTATGCACGTACTGTATTGGGACTACACGCCTTTTGCCAAGGTATGTAAATTGTTAGAAAATCCTTTATCAGTTGGAAGAAACGTCTGCTTTCTTTTCCTACCATGACTCTACCTCCGGTATCAGTTCTGCAAACCCCTCCCAATCCATGCCGGGGGAATGTAAAAGGTTTTCAGGAAGTAGATGTATATAGTATGCAGTGCTAGAAAACTGAGCATGACCCATATATGTACTAAGATAAGGGAGTTTAGCATATAAATCTGCACTTTCGTTAAGCCACTGCATCATGACTGCTGTGGCAAAACGGTGGCGCAAATCATAAACACGTACTCTCTGCGGGTTTTGATTGGTTCTTATTTTCTCCCATATCCCAAGGAACTGTCGCGTCAGCCACTTAGCTGAATACGGTATACCTTCGGTATTAGGGAAGAAAAACTCGCTCTCAGGTGCGAAGAGCCGTAACTTTTCATTATAGGAAACACACAGGTTACGCATATCTTCAGACATCGGAATGTATCGTTCTCTATGGGATTTATTTTTCCATATAAAAAGAACTCCATCATTCAAGTTAACATCATTCTTGCGTATTTCCCGTCCCTCATTAGGACGAAGTCCACAGAAGTAAATCATGCGTAGCAGTACCGGGACTATCACGTGACGGTATGGTGATTTACAGCTGGTTTCCATGCTGTCTGATTTTGAAAAAATTTCTGCCAACTCCTCATCGGAAAAGATGTATGGTGTAAATGTCGTTTTTCCTCCTGAAAA
>JAENWI010000293.1 GCA_016650115.1 Peptostreptococcaceae bacterium
TCCAGAATCCAAAGGGCGTATTGAAAGTGTTGTAAAATATGCAAAGAATGGCTTTGCAAAACATCGCATATTTAGAGATATCATCAGTTTTAACGCCGATTGTATTGCTTGGCTAAAGCGGACTGGCAATACAGAAGTCCACGGAACAATAAGAAAGATACCGGCAGAAGTATTTACCCTCGAAAAAGAATATCTACTGCCAGTATCTGAATACAGCTTTACAGCTGCCACTAACGCAAGTATATCCTATCAGATAAGAAAAGACAATGTCATCCTGTACAAAGGGAACCGTTACCGAGTGCCTAAAGGTACCTATTCACACGGAAAACGTGTTTATATGGTGCTTGCAGATGACGATACTCTGTCCATCATCGATGTACTTACCAGTGAATTATATGAAACGTATCCATTGTGTCATGCGAAGGGTAAACTGATTGGTCAAAAACGTGAAACAAGAGATAAGAGCAAAAGCCTTTTAGAGCTAGAAGAATCGCTTAATGAATTATTCGGGCAGAATCATTTGGTGATGCCATTTCTAGAGCATATTCATCAAGATAAACCTCGCTATTATCGAGATCAGTTAGGTGTTATTAAAAAACTGTTTGAAGAATGGAACACTGAGACGATTATCAGAGGCCTCAACTACTGTAGCGAAAAAGCACTTTTTTCTGCGGGTGAACTAAAATCCAGTATCCTTTACCTAAGCGAGGCACACAAAGAACAGCCAAAGAACAAAAATAAAGTAAGTAAGCTCCCCACCAAATATCAGGGCAACATCCCTGAAACCAGAGATCTAAGTTTATATGAAGATGCAATGAAAAGGGGGTGCTCTTAATGGATAAATTAAAGGAGATAAAAGATTATGCAGCCACATTGGGGCTGATAAACACCCGTGATTCACTACAGCAACTGATCCATACAGCTGAACAGGAAGAGTTAAGTTATGTAGCATTTCTGAAAAAAATTTTTGGGTCCGAAATAAGATATCGCCAAGACAAAGCTCAGTCAAAACGTATTAAAGAAGCTGGCTTTCCTTACCCAAAGTTCTTAAAAGATTTTGATCTGGATTTCTGTCAATCCATAACACCAAAGCAGTTAAGCCAGTTGTCAGAACTAACATGGATTGACGGTATATACAATTTAATACTTTCGGGACCACCAGGGGTCGGAAAGTCGCACATGGCAATAGCGCTCGCCTATCATGCTTGTGAGCAAGGCTATAAAGCTAGCTATACATCGATGCAGTCATTGATGCAATGTCTCCGTACGGAAGAAATAGACCGACGAAGTCGGGCTAAAATGAACCGTATACGCAAATCCAACCTGCTAGTGATTGATGAGGTCGGATACCTACCGATTTCATCTGCAGAAGGGAACCTATTTTTCCAACTGATATCTGAGATGCAAGAGCAGACATCGATTCTGCTTACCACTAACAAAGGTTTTGAGGAATGGGCAGAGTTTTTGGACGATGCCGCACTTGCGACAGCTATTCTTGACAGGCTCTCCTACCATTGTGACAGGATACAGATGTCGGGAAAAAGTTACCGGTTGGAAAACAGAAAATCATTTTTAGATAAAGGAGAACGAAAACATGAGATTTCATAAACATGTAACAGAAAATCAGCAGCTTTACTTAAAAGAAGCATTAACAAAATATAAGAAAGAGAAACCAATGACTTTAAGTGAAAAAGCAGAATTACATAAATGGGTTGCAGCGGGTAAAGATCCTTATACAAATGGGTATTACTTCAGCTTTGAAAACGGATACCCGATGGATTATATCGAGGCAGAACGTATGAATATAGAATTGTGCGAGCAACAGACCGACTAGAAAGTAAAGGGTATGAAAAACCCAGGTCAGACTCTGACCTGGGTACTAAAGACAAAACGGTATGTAGGGAAAATTAATTGCCGTTTACACCATTACTCGAGTTGCTTAAATTAGAAACGGTTGAAGATACTGAAGTAGGGAAATGAAAAATTTTGCGCAAAATCAACTATCTAATGTGACACAGCCAA
>JAENWI010000027.1 GCA_016650115.1 Peptostreptococcaceae bacterium
TAATCACCTCCGAAATTGCACACTTTAAGTAATTCGGCTGCTTGAATTTTACAGTCCATTTTCTCCTGATCCATTTTTTTTTGCTTCCCTTTTACAAAATCCAGAATATCCTTCTCTCTTCCAATTAAAGTCATATTTTTACCATCCTTCGTTTTTGTATATTGAATACATTATATTTTTTTGTCATCTTATCATATTTTTTTCGATTATTCTACTCTTTTATGCATTTATTCACCAATTTCATACAGAAAAAAAGAGGCCGGTATTGCTACCGGCCTCTACTGCCATAAAAAACCATATTTTCAGGTCTATTTCTTTATTTTCTGTCTGAACGGGTTACATCATTCCGCCCATTCCGCCCATTCCACCCATTGGAGGCCCGGCCGGTTCATTAGCTTTCACCTCTACAACTCCAGCTTCCGTTGTCAAAAGCATGGCTGACGCTGATGCAGCGTTTTGAAGAGCTGACCTGGTAACCTTGGCAGGGTCAACAATACCCGCTTTAATCATATCTACATATTCTTCAGTTAATGCATTAAAACCTATGCCTCTTGCACTTGTCTTGATCTTATCTATTACAACCGAACCTTCAAATCCCGCATTCTCTGCAATCTGTCTGACAGGTTCTTCCAATGCTCTCATGATGATTGCAGCTCCAGTCTTTGCATCCCCTGAAAGTGTGTCTGCATATTTTGATACCGCCTCTATCGCGTTAGCAAGGGCAACGCCACCGCCTGACACGATTCCTTCTTCAACAGCAGCTTTAGTTGCATTTAATGCATCTTCAATTCTAAGTTTTCTCTCTTTCAGCTCAGTTTCAGTAGCTGCACCAACTTTAATGACTGCAACGCCTCCTGCCAGTTTAGCAAGTCTTTCCTGAAGCTTTTCTCTGTCAAAATCAGAGTGAGTTTCTTCAATTTGAGCTTTTATTTGAGAAATTCTACCTTGAATGACGCTTTGTTCTCCCGCCCCATCAATTATAACGGTAGCTTCTTTATTAATCTTAACAGATGCAGCTGTTCCCAGCATATCTAACGTTGTCTCCTTTAATTCATATCCCAGTTCCTCTGAAATGACTGTGCCGCCTGTTAGTGCCGCAATATCTTCCATCATAGCTTTTCTTCTGTCACCAAAGCCAGGAGCCTTAACAGCCACACAGTCGAAAGTGCCTCTCAATTTATTCACAACAATTGTTGCAAGCGCTTCGCCTTCAACGTCTTCAGCAATGATAAGAAGCTTTTTCCCCTGTTGTACAATTTGCTCAAGAATTGGAAGGATTTCCTGGATGTTGGAAATTTTCTTGTCTGTAAGTAATATATACGGGTTTTGCATTGCTGCTTCCATCTTTTCCATATCATTTACCATGTAAGCCGACAAATAGCCTCTATCGAACTGCATGCCCTCTACAACTTCAAGGGTTGTGCCCATTGATTTTGATTCCTCAACGGTAATGACTCCATCTTTTCCCACTTTTTCCATAGCATCGGCAATCAATCCACCAATTTCTTCGTCCGAAGCAGAAACTGAAGCAACCTGTGCGATACTTTCCTTACTTTCCACAGTCTTTGAAATATTCTTAATTTCTTCTACTGCCACAGCTACCGCTCCCTGTATGCCCTTTTTCAGCATCATTGGATTTGCTCCCGCCGCTACATTTTTAAAACCCTCACGGATAATAATCTGTGCAAGTAATGTGGCTGTTGTAGTTCCATCTCCTGCAATATCATTTGTCTTGGTTGCAACTTCTTTAACAAGCTGCGCCCCCATATTTTCTACTGAATCTTCCAGTTCTATTTCTTTTGCAATTGTAACGCCGTCATTTGTAATCATCGGGCCGCCAAACTTCTTTTCAAGTAATACATTTCTTCCTTTAGGTCCAAGTGTTATTTTTACTGTATTTGCAAGTTGATCTACTCCTGCAAGTAATTTTTTTCTAGCATCTTCACCATAAAATATTTCTTTTGCCATTTTTATACCCTCTTTCAATCTCATTATTTCACTATTTTCATCTTTATTATTTTCATTTCTACTTCTTTACTGTTGCCAATATATCTTTCTGTGACATTATCGTGTATTCTTCGCCTTCAAATTTAATCTCAGTTCCAGCATACTTTGAGAATATGACAATGTCGCCCTCTTTCAGTTCCATCTTATCCTCTGAAGTTCCAGGACCTACTGCAACAACTTTTGCCATTTGAGGCTGCTCCTTTGCCTGTCCCGGCAAAACTATACCGCTCTTTGTCTTTTCCTCTGCTTCTACTCTTTTAATAACAACTCTTTCGCCTAAAGGCTTAATTCCAAAACTCATATATTTCCCCTCCGTTTTTTTATTGTTAGCACTCTTTCTAGTTGAGTGCTAAATATAACTTATTATATTCTTCCACTTTTGTCAATAGGTTAATAGAATATTTCTTAATTTTTAATTTACATATTAAAACCCAAAGCGATAAACAGCCAAGGTAAAAATATGGCAGGGATCATATTTGCAACCTTGATTTCCTTGGCAGATACGCCTAAAAAATTTATTCCTATCCCCGCTATTAGCAAACTGCCTACTGCAGACATTTCAGTTATTATTTCAGCGGTGAGCCATCCTTTTATAAAAGTGGCTCCAAGCGCGATGGCTCCTTCATAAAGAAGCACAGGTATTGCTGAAAAAGCAACTCCTATACCAAGCTGTGATGCAAAAATAATTGAAATCACTCCGTCCAGAATTGACTTGGCAAAAAGCATTTCATGATTGCCCTGAAGGCCACTATTTAAAGCTCCAACAATAGCCATTGATCCGGTGCAGAACAGGATGCTGGAAATTACAAACCCCTTTGCAAAATTCCCTTCGCTGAATCCCAGCTTTTGTTCGGCCCATTTCCCTATATTGTTCATTCCCTTATCCACATTAATCCATTCACCAATAATTGCACCCAGTACCATGCTTAATATGAGAGTCAAGATTGCATTACTTTCCATTGCTCCGGCAATACCAATATAAATAAGAGCCAAAGCGATTCCCTGCTTTATGATGGTTTCAAATCTTTCCGGAAAATTTTTAATAAGAACTTTGCCTAAAACCGCACACACTATTATCGTAATTGCATTTACTATTGGTCCTAACATGTTTCCTGCCCTTCTCCCTATAATCTTACTTCTTCATCAACCTTATTTTGTCCTTCTCTTATGTAATAAAACAAATATTGCTGTGCTATGCCACCATATTCTTTGAAATTCTTTTTTGAATACTCCAGCATTGCATTCGTGTCTTCTTCGGCAATCCCATATAGCTGGTTCATTACCCGTTTTACCCAGACATCTATAGGAAAGCAGTCTGCCTTTTCCATAGAAAAAAGCAATATACAGTTTGCAACCTTTGGTCCAACGCCGCACAAAGTGGTCAGGTATTCGAAGGTTTCTCCAATACCCTCCTTTTCAATCTGCATGGCAGTTTCTATAATATATTTTGCTCTGTACCCCAGTCTGCATTTTGCCAGATCGTCTATACTCAGACGGCTTAATCTTTGGGGTTTTGGCAAGTCATAATATTTTTTACCTCTGTATTCTCCAATATATTCTCCAAAGTTTTCACAAAGGGCATCTATGCATTTTTTTATTCGAGGAATATTATTATTCTGAGAAATCAAAAAAGAAATAATGGTTTCCCACTTGTCCTGATTTAATATTCTTATCCCATACCCAAATTCTATGGCCTTTGCCATCACGGAATCAGTTTTACTCAACTGTTTTTTGATTTCACCGTAATCCCTTTCAAGATCAAGGTAATGTTTCCAGATTTTTTCAAAATCATCCTGGTCGGCATGGTCAATTTCTAAATCCACCATTGTTCTGCCTGGTGTTGTCTTCATATTTACAATTTTTCCAAAGGCAATACCAGTATAGCTGCCGTCACCTTCCCTAACCCAGCGAAAGCATTGGCCACAATTGAATATATGATCTAAATTAAAATCTTTTAACTCTTTGATTTTTACCAATTTATACCTCTGGTATTATTTTAATCCTCTGACCTCAACATTAACCGTCTCAATATTGAAAGCTGTCATCATTTCTACCCCTGATGATATATTGCTTTGAAGATTTTTAGCTGAATCAATTACTCTGCATCCATAATTAAGTATCGCTAAGACTGTAATCTCAACTCCATTATGGGTAGTATTGGCATCTACACGAATGATTGTGTGTATCCCTTCTGTGTTCATCCCAATATACTGAATAATATCAGAAATCGCTTTATCAGAAATTATATATTCTCCCAGGTAGCTGTAGGTAGGTCTCACCACTGACTTTTCGGAAAATATTTCCTTGTTACCCCATTGGCGAAAGATTTTTAGCGGATCTAGAAAATACCCAGAAAACTCTCTTTTGATTTGGAAAGTGGGAACTGGTATAACATGTTTCCCCAGTTCATGCCTTTGTTTATGGGCAATACTTCTTTCTCCCTCAGTTGTAATATCCTCAATATAGACAGTTTTTTCAATTGCCGGCAAATCAAGTCTGTCTGCAATACACTTGACCATACCATCTGATGTACCTAAAATTAAGATGGTCTCAATGTTAAGTTCTTTTATTTTTTCGGATACCAGAAGTCTATGCTCATTATTTGTAAATAATGCGGTTCTGATTGCCCCTATTTTAGTTGCCTGTCTTTTCGCCGAAATCCCCCCTGCAACAGTATTTCCATAAACAAGCAGCCCATCATCAATGATAGACTCTATGTTTAATTCTCTGCAGATATTCATTGCCTGGTAACTTTTCCCTGAACCACTTTTACCAACTAAAGCGTAAACTTTCATCTTTACTTCTCCAAATTTGTTTGTTATAATTTATGTAGTTTTCAATTTATTAAAAAGGAGGAATATTAAAATGGCTTATACAATTAAAGATTCATGTATCGCTTGTGGCGCTTGTGTCGCAGAATGTCCAACAGATGCAATCGCAGAAGGCAGCGTTTACGTTATCGACGCTGACAAATGTATTGATTGCGGAGCTTGCGCAAATGCATGCCCAGTGGATGCTCCAGTAGAAGCATAAACATATTAATACTTGTTATAATTAATAACCGTTTCAATTGAAACGGTTATTTTTTTATTTTTTATTCCTTCTTTTGATTCTTGTTGATATAGTAAGCCAAAGAATGAAGACTATCGCTCAAATGAACATTTTCAAGTGCCACTCTTTCAGGTACTTCAATATCAACCGGCGCGAAGTTCCAAATCCCCTTTACCCCTGCGAAAGAAAGTTTGTCAGCCACATCCTGTGCACTGTCTTTATAAGTACAAATAATCCCCATATCAATCTGATTTTCTTCTACATAACTGACTAATTTTTCATAGTCCATTACTTCAATATCATTGATTTTCAAACCAATCAATCTTGGGTTTACCTCGAATATTCCGCATACGACAAACCCCGCCTTAAAGTAAGAAGTATAATTAGCAATAGCTTGCCCCAGGTTTCCAGCACCAATTATTACAATTTTATACGCCTTATCAAGCCCAAGAATCGCGCTAATTTCATTATAAAGGCTATTCACGTTGTATCCGTATCCTTGTTGCCCAAACCCTCCAAAATTATTTAAATCCTGCCTTATTTGGGATGCAGTGTACCCGATTAGTACACCAAGCTCGCCTGATGAAATTTTGTCCACACCTTTTCTTTGAAGTTCTTTTAAGTATCTTCTATATCTTGGTAATCTTTTAATAACTGCGTTTGATATTTTTGTTTTTGTACTCTTATTCATCTATACACCTGCCTTATGTCATTTTTGAAAAAACCCGCGTTTGCGGGCTTTAGCTAGTTTTTTCTTCAACATACTTTACAATGTCACCAACGCTTTGAAATTTTTCTGCCGCTTCATCTGGAACTTCTAAATCAAATTCATCTTCAATTGCCATAATAATTTCTACAGCATCCAGTGAATCTGCTTCAAGATCCTTCATCAGATGTGTATCTAATTTCACCTGAGCCTCTTCAACTCCTAATTGTTCAACTATAATGCTCTTTATTTTATCAAATACCATTTTATCTCCTCCATTTTTTGTCTTTGCTTTTTAAATTATTAACTAATGTAACAAAAATAATTATAATTTACTGTTTTAATATATGCAACAAAAATATTAAATATTTTTGTGAATATTTTGATTATCAAACTAGTCTTGTAGTTTTAGCCATTCTTCATAAACCTTTTCCAGCTTTTTCTTTGAGATTTCAACCTTTTCATTGTATTCTCCCGCTAAAATATGGTCTGTAAAAACGCTCTCTTTACACATTTCCGCCTCATAGACTTTGATTTCTCCTTCAATTTTTAAAATTTCTTCTTCATATTTTTTGATATCTCTCTCTTTTTTTCTGCCTTTTGCCTCATTTTCTTTATTTATTTTCCTTTGAAGCCCAGGATCAAAAACTTTTTCACTAAGCTCCCCTTCTTTTTCCGAATTGCTTTGAGTCTTGCTCAATTCTTCCAGATATTTTTTTCCAGAGTCGATAGATTGTTTTTTTTCTACGTAATAATCATAACTGCCCAGATAAGAATCAATACCATCTTGCGTAAGTTCAAAAATTCTTGTCGGCACTTTATTCAGAAAATATCTGTCATGAGAAACAACGATTACTGTCCCCGGGAAATCAAGCAATGCATCCTCAACAATTTCTTTAGAATTGATATCCAAATGATTTGTAGGTTCATCCAGTATAATTACATTTGATCCCGAAAGCATAAGTTTTAAAAGAGTAAGTCTGGCTTTTTCTCCACCACTCAGGCCGGCGACATTCAAAAATACTGCTTCGTTTCTGAACAAAAACCTGCCTAATATACTTCTCATCTCTGTATCGGAATAGAGCCTGTAAGAATCTTTCATCTCTTCAAATACAGTATTGCTTAAATTTAGAAGTTTCTGACCCTGATCGTAATACCCAAAAGCAACATTATGGCCTATTTTAAGGTGCCCGTTATCTGGCTCCAGTGTCTGCATCATTATTTTCAGTAATGTGGTCTTGCCCACTCCATTCGGGCCAACAATACAAATACGTTCTCCCCTTTTAATATCAAAGTCCACATGATTGAACAATTGTTTCTTGTTTTGTCCATGTCCAAAACTCATCGAAAGATCCTGTGCCTTTAAAACATCATTTCCGCTTTTAAAGTTTTGCTTAAAATGAATCTTTATTTTACCCGTCGGTGCCGTAGGTTTTCCAAGAACGTCTATTTTAGATAATTGTTTTTCTCTGGATTGCGCCCTTTTGGCCAGTTTCTCAGTTCCGTGCTGCTTAAATCGTCTGATTATTTCTTCCTGTCTGTCAATTTCCTTTTGCTGCTGATCATATTTACGCATTTCATCATCTAGTCTTTGTCTCTTTTTCTCTGCGAAAGTTGAATAATTCCCTTCATATATGTACATTTTATGGTTTTCCAGCTCAAATATCTTGTTCACTGTCTGATCCAGAAAATATCGATCATGGGAAATTAATACGATTGTCCCTTTATACCCCTTCAAATACTGTTCTAACCATTTTATTGTTCCTATGTCTAAATGGTTAGTTGGTTCATCCAAAAACAACAGATCAGGCTTCTTAAGCAGCAAGCATGCCAGTGACAATCTTGTTCTTTCCCCTCCGCTTAGAGTTGAGATTTTTTTCTCAAAAAAATCCTCGGTAAAAGCCATGCTGTTTAATATCCCATTGATCTCACTTTTATAAGTATAACCGTTCTTTCTTTCATATTCTTCCTGCATCAGGTGCAGTTGCTGGATTTTTTTTTCTACATCTTCTCCGTTTTGTGATTTCTCACCTATTTCGACGGAAAGTTCTGCCATTTCATTTTCAAGCACTTCCATATGGGAAAAGATTGATGCCACTTCTTCATAAAGCGTTTTATCAGAATTAAACTCATCACTCTGTTTCAGATACCCAATGGTAGTATCTGAAGAAATAAAGACATCTCCATCATCTCTTGTCATGTCGCCTGACAGAATGTTTAAAAGAGTCGTTTTACCAGCTCCGTTTGCGCCGATTACTCCTACCCTGTCACCCTGGTTGATATGAAAAGATATTCCACTTAAGATTACATCTACCCCATATACTTTTGTAATGTTATTTGCTGATATTATTATCATTGTTTTCCTTTTTATATTGTATTAGTATCCTGATTTCCAGTTTTTCTCTTTTTGATGCTCATTTTTTATTCTAATGGCAAATTAGGGAACGCATCCAGACTCATATCATCCAGGTACCCTTCTTTATATTTGTAATACGCTGCGCAGGCAATCATCGCTGCATTATCTGTGCAAAGTATTGTTGAAGGGCAGAAAAGCATTATTCCCTTATGCCTGCAGGCATTTTCAAGCATCGTTCGAAGGCTGCTGTTCGCGGCAACTCCACCGGCAAGAACGATTTTGTCCTGACCCAGTTTTTCAGCTGCATCAACGGCCTTACGAACTATTACTTCCATTACTGCCTGTTGAAAACTGGCTGCGACGTCCGGAATGTTTATCTCTCTTCCCGCCTGCTTTTCCGTATTCAAATAATTAATAACCCCCGTTTTAGTTCCGCTGAAACTAAAGTCAAAACCATCCTTCTCCAAATAAACTCTTTTAAAATGGATAGCCTCTTTATTACCCTTTTTAGCAATTTCATCAATAAGCGGTCCTCCGGGATAACCAAGGCCAAGAACTCTTGCCACCTTGTCAAAGGCTTCTCCCGCTGCATCATCTCTTGTTCTTCCTATCACTTTGAACTCATTATATCCGAGGACCTCAATAATGCTTGTATGTCCTCCCGATACAACCAGTGCCATAAAAGGCGGCTCAAGTTCTTTATGTTCAATATAATTCGCGCTGATATGTCCTTGAATATGGTGAACCCCAACTAGCGGCTTATTTTTAGCAAATGCAAACGCCTTCGCTGTAGCCAGCCCAATCAAAAGGGCCCCCACAAGACCAGGCCCCTGTGTTACCCCGATCAAATCAATGTCATCTAGAGTTACGCCAGCCACTTTTAAGGCTTCATCCGCAACCCCGTTAATATTCTTCAAATGATGTCTTGAGGCAATCTCAGGAACTACACCGCCAAAAACCTTGTGTACTTCAATCTGTGACGAAATAATATTAGAGAGTATTTCTCTTCCATTCCTGACAATCGCCACAGACGTTTCATCACAGCTTGATTCAATTGCCATAGTCAAATGATCCATTTCTTCTCCTTCAAGCCCATTATAAGCATCCGACATTGGGCTTCGTTTTTAAAACAGCCTTGAAATTTCAACAATCCGAAAAAAATAATCCACAGGCTGCAACGCAAAACCAATCTAGGCTGCTTATAATGGAATTGTCCACATTATCACTGCATCTTCTTTGTTCTCCTGGTAATAGCCCTTTCTTATCCCAACCTCGGCAAATCCGAATTTCTTATACAGCTCAATTGCTACCGTATTTGACTTTCTTGCTTCCAGGGTAAAAGTTTTAATACCTGCCTGTTTTCTGCTTTCTTTCATTAGAACATCTATGATTGTCATTCCGATATGTTTTCGCCTGAAATCCGGATGAACTGCGACATTTGTGATGTGTCCCTCTTCCTGTATTAACCATACCCCCGCATATCCAACAATCTGTCCTGTTTCCTTACTCTCTGCCAGAATATAAAAAGCTAAATTATTTTCTTTCAATTCCTTAGCAAAGGACTGTTCGCTCCAAGGAACAGAAAAGCAAATTTTGTCCAAATCCGCTATCTGATTTACATCTTTTTCAGTTGCCTTTCTAATGACTATCCCTGACATCCGTTTACCTCTTGTATTTAGGGCTTACTGAATTGTTCAGCAGCCCCTATTTGTAAGCCGTCAGAATTCCCTCATCCAATTTTCTCTGGGCTTCTGCCTGACGCATATAAACCGGTTTAATATTTTCATAACTGGTAGCCCTGTCATGTTTGAATAATTCAAGTGCCATACATGCCGTCGAAGATGCTTTTTGATATCTGATGTTTTCAGGAGCAAAGGTTACTTTTAAACCCGAAGCGCTGACTTTTTCTGCCCAGTTTAGAATTTGTTCTTCATATACTGTAATACCATCGCCGAAAAACATGATCTCGGTATCCTGTCCTGTCGTAGATTTTTCTAACTCTTCAAATATTTCCAGAATACTGTACGCATCACCCTTTATTTTTTCAGTAATATTTATTCCCTGCCGATCCCAGACATAAGCACCACTATATACCTGATTTCTTCTTGCATCAAATATCGGACATATAATGCCTTTGTAATGATCAATATTATAAACAAAAGTCTTCAATGTAGGCACAGAAATTATCGGAATGTTCAAAGCCTGTGATAAAGCTCTTGCAGTTGAAACGCCAATTCTGATTCCCGTAAATGACCCTGGCCCTTCTGAAACGCCAATACAGGAAACATCGCCTATTGACAATTTGCTGTCATCAAGAAGTTTTTCAGTCATTAACATCAGGTTTTGCAAATGATTCAGTCTTTCTCCCGTTGCTTCAGATGAAATGAGCCCCTCCTCATTTATTAATGCGACAGAAGCCGCTGCCCCAGTTGTCTCTATTGCTAAAATGTACATTCATATACCCTTTCATCCGGTGTTTTGCCATATTCAATATTTATAACAATTGCATGCTCAGGAATAATCTCCATTATTTTGTCGGCCCATTCAATTATTGTAATACCATCTCCATAAAAATATTCTTCATAGCCCAATTCAGCCATTTCTTCAATGTCATTTATTCTATAAACATCAAAGTGGTAAAGGGGAAGTTTCCCGCTGTAATACTCCTGAATAATAGTAAAAGTAGGGCTGGTGACCATTTCTGTAATCCCCAGTCCCTCACCGATGTACTTTGTAAGAGTGGTTTTGCCTGTGCCAAGATCGCCTATGAGTGCGACTACATCCCCTTTTTTTAAATCTTTTCCAAGATTCAATCCAAATTGTTTTGTTTCGCTCTCATCTTTAATGATTACTTCTGTAATTGATATTGCTTTCCCTGATTCTTCTTTAATTGTTGCTTCTTTCATTTTCACCATTTAATTCCTATAATTCAAACCTATTTATGCAAATATTTTGCAATCGCCTTATATGTAAAAAATGTTATTGCGGAGTTAATTCCTGCCTTCAGTAAATTAAATGGTAGCAGAATTGGCAAAATCATTGCAATAACAGCTTCTCTTGGAACCCCTAAAAACATAGGTGTTATAATAAGATTCCAGCCGATCATGGATGCGGTCATTATGATTGTACCACAAACGAGTGCAATTACTGCATACTTCTTTGATTTATGTTTCTTGTATATTAGTCCGGCAACCAAAACAAATGAGCCGGTAGCCACAAAATGCATAAAAAACCCTATGATCCCGTCACCCCCAAGTGCAAATGCCTGGATAAAACTGACAACTGCAGTAATTGATAGCCCTGCTAATGGTCCAAAAGCAAATGCTGCAATAAAAATAGGTACATCCGCCGGATCATATGCCAAGAAAGGCGCTGGTGGAAACGGTATTCTAATAAGAAATACCAATACCAAAGAAATGGTTGCTAGCATAGCCAGCTTTGTTAATTTAACTGTTTTTGGATTTGTGTTCATCTTAATTCCCCCTGTGTAGGTTTTTCACCCAATGATTTAGAGGTCTGTTTCTTTTCAGCTCATAATAAATGCCCTCAAAAAGTAATTTCGAGGGCATGTAAGTACGCGTAAAAATTTCCTACGTTTCTTTCATCCGGACTATACCGTCGGTGTCGGAATCTAACCGACTCTGCCTTTTGGCTCGTGGACTAATCGCCTAAGCGCATCACCACCGGTGAGGACTCTAACCTCGCCCTGAAACAGACTAATTTATAAGATTATTATATCGCCCAATTAAAAAAAATGCAATGCTTTTTTGGCAATATGCTTTTTTGTCAATAATGAAGTTGTTTAGTTTCAAATTCATTGCATTCATCCAAACGACTGCAGCTTTCAATTGATATAATACCCAAGCTTGTATATAATAATTATATTAATATACAGGAGGAAACCATTTGAGCAATATTTTTACAACTTCAAA
>JAENWI010000156.1 GCA_016650115.1 Peptostreptococcaceae bacterium
ATTGATGTTCTGGGCGGAAGCTATGATGAAAATTCATTGATCAGAATTGAGGATGAGGAATTAGCCAATGAGTTGATTGGTGTTATTGCGGAACTACGATAGAATTTAGATTTGGGAATGTACTTTTCTACCATGAAGCATTACAGCTAAAGCAACATATGGACTTGAAGAAGCTTAAGGAAACAGAGGATTACATAAAAGAGAACACCCTATTGCATGAGAATATTACAGGGTTGAAAAAACAAATTGCAGATTTAAAGCAACGAACGGCTGAACTGTCCAGTGACCATAAGAAGGTTAAAATAGAGTTTGAAGAAGAATTGTTTCGAGCTAAAATAGCGAAAAACTTGATGGAAGAAAAGCTTCGGGATCAGAAAAAGGAATTGATGTCTATTCAATTTATACTGGATGATGTGACGGAACAGTTGAATGTGTATAAGGCCAAAGAGAAAAGGCCTGAAGATGTTCCACAGTTTTTGAAATGGGTGGAGCAGCATTTCATTGATGACATAGTGGTATTGCCTAGGGCGAAGGATTCTCTTAAAAAGGCGAAGCATAAAGACATTGAGATGCTTTGCGATGCCATGGATGTTCTGGGGAATGACTATAAAGCATGGAGGCTGGGTGAGATTTCGGAAGAAATGTATGTGTGTAACTGTAAAAGCAGGTGCGATACGCCATTTGATATAGGGCATTGTGGAGAAAAAAGCATCAGTCGTTATGCGGAACAGTATAGGGTGTTTTATAATACTGACAGTAAGGACAATAAAGACAGAAGAAGGTTGTAAGTATCAGCTAGGGCCTAGTGGCGCACTTAGGACGGGTAAGGCAGTCAGGGGAAGGGATTGAAGGGGATTCGAGAAAGCTACGGGTTTGTCTAAAAGTAGGGAGAAATGATCGGGAGAAAATGAGATTGTAGCTTGTAAAAAGAACAAGTGTTCGGTATAATATTAAGTAAAGAAAGTATTTCAAGTAGAAATATGCAAGAGAATTGCAGGAGAGTTTGGGATATGCAAGGTGGGAAAATTTTGAAGAAGCTATTGGACGAGCTTTTGACTCATGTCAAAATATTGGGATTAAAACATCGGACCATTTTCGTGAGGTTACGAAAATGGTTGAACTGGGTAGTGGAGCGAATAGAAACGAAATTAAAACCGATAGCCAGAGTAGCGAAGAAAATAATAGAATAATTTCTAATTCCCCCGAATTCGAGGGAATTAGAAATTAAATAGAAAGGATGTGTATTATGTCTAAAATAAGGGTAAATGATCGCGAAATATCAGTAATTAACATGAGTGATGAAGATTATATTTCATTAACAGATATGGTTAAAAATATTGATAATGGATCTTCTTTAATTGAAAAATGGTTACGAAATAAAAATACCATAGAATTTTTAGGCATCTGGGAAGAAATATATAATCCTAACTTTGAAAGAGATGAATACACGGTCATAATGAGCGAAGCCGGATTAAACAGATTTGTAATGTCAGTAAAGCAATGGTCTGAAAGAACGAAATCAAAAGGCATCATTGCAAAAGCTGGCCGGTATGGTGGAACATATGCACATAAGGATATTGCCTTTGAATTTGCGACATGGATTTCACCCAGGTTTAAATTGTATTTAATAAAGGAATTCCAAAAACTAAAAGAAGAAGAACAAAAGTTATTAGGTTGGTCTGCTAAAAGAGAATTAGCTAAAGTGAATTATCGAATTCATACAGATGCTATTAAACAAAATCTAATTCCTGAGTCATTATCAAAAAGCCAAATTAACTTTGTTTATGCAAACGAGGCATATGTTTTGAATGTAGCTTTATTTGGGAAAACTGCCAGGGAGTGGAGAGAAGAAAATCTGGAGAAAAGTGGCAATATCCGAGATCATGCTTCGATTGCTGAACTTATATGCTTATCTAATATGGAAAATATTAATTCTGTCTTAATCAATGATGGTATGTCACAATCGGATAGACTTGTGAAATTGAATAAAATTGCAATTCATCAAATGATGATTCTTGAAGATGTGAATGAGTTTAATATATTGAAACAGTAATAATGATTACTGCGCACACAACGAACTGATAGGGAATATAAACAGACAGATGCTGAAAGTGCCGCCGAAGCCATTATGAATTACCCCAAAACGACAAACTGGACGTTCACATTCTCGAAAAAGTATTGAGCGACTAGTATATTACGTTAAGCTGAACCTGGGATATAAGGATACACTGCAAAAGATTGTATTACATATTGGCCAGAAGTACGGCATTTCTTCCAGCGAGCCTAAAAAGAAGATTATTGAATTTCTTGAAGGGACGGAGGATCCGGAACTGATTGCTTGGTGCATATCAGCTAGGGCCTGGTGGCGCACTTTGGACGGGGGAAGCAGGCAGGGGAAGGGATTTAGGATTCGACAAAACGATAGGTATGCTTAAATGTCGAAAGAATTGGGTAGGGAAAAAGGAGATTGTTACTTGCTAAAAGAACATATGTTCGATATAATGTTTGTATAGAAAACGGGATGAATCTAATACAAGAATTTAAGAAAGATAATAAAAAATATCAAGCGGAAATGTTATGAAGCGGAGGCGGTTGTGTAATGAATTTAGAATCAATAAAAACAATGGCTCATGAATTACTTGAGCAATGTCATATTGAAAATGATTATATTGAATATAAGAAATCCGATATATTTAAAGAACAAATATTGAAAACTGCGTGTGCATTCGCGAATAATTATATGAACAGAGAAATTGGCTTGATATTTATGGGTGTGGAAGAAGTTGATGACAAAGAATCAGGAGCGAAAGCTGTGCCATGTAGACCCATTAGTGGAGTTGAAATGGAAAAGATTGAAGGAATAGAAAATGGGATTAAGAATCTTCTCTCAAATATTCACCCTAAGCCGGTATATTATTTGATTTCCGATGTGATTGATGAAAAATGTTATATTGTTTTGGCAATAGAACCTGGAAATAATGGACCATATATGACGAGTGAAAAAGCGGAACGTGATAAGAAGATTAATTTGAAACAAGCTCGTTATATAAGAATTTCAAGAGACACTGTAGTTCCAAATCCTATACAAGAATTTGAATTGTTAAAGAAATTTTCCGGATATTCATTTAGTTCAGAACTCCATGAAATAGCAACGTTGGATGATTTGAACTATGAGTATATGAGAGAGTATTTATTAGAAACGGGTGCAGGAAAAGATATTAGAGAATTGTCAAAAATAGATATGGCAAAAAGTATGGGATTAACAAGTGAAAGTGAGTTCGGAGGATTAAGGGTAAAGAATTTTGCTGTTTTAATGTTTGCAGATAAGCCTGAGAAATTTATTAAAGGTGCCCATGTAGAAGTAATCAGAGAAACTGAAGATGGAACTAATAAAATGGAATCCAAAGCATTTGATGGACCCATCTGGATTCAAGCAAAACAAGTATCAAAGTACTTTGAAGATAATATTATGGCTTCCTACACTTTAAGGAGAGACGATGTTATTGAGCACAAGATTATTTATAATTGGCCTCTCAGCACATTTGAAGAATTGGCAACTAATTGCATTTTGCATAAGGAATACAGTGAACCTTATTATGTAGGAATCTATGTGTATCCGGAAAGAATAACATTTGTTAATCATAATCGGCCGTTACCACCGGTTACAATACAAGATTTAAATAAAAATAACAATTTTGATGGTAGGAGATACATTAACCCAGAAATAAGGGACATGTTTTTTGCCTTGCATTTAATTGAATCATATGGTTCTGGAGTCCGAAGAGCTAAAAATGCATTGAAAAATAATGGTTCAAAATCAGTAAAATATTTGCCTGATAATAATAATGATAATTATACTGAAGCAATTATTTATATCAATGAAGAGTATAAAAAAATTCATGATGAAGAAGTAGGGGAAGCAAAAAAGGCGAGTCAAAATGACGCCCCAAATGACGCCCCTAATGACGCCCCAAAATTAACAGAGAGGCAAGAACGAATAATTTCAATGATTCGCGAA
>JAENWI010000126.1 GCA_016650115.1 Peptostreptococcaceae bacterium
TGTTTATCAGCATTACATTTTATTAACATATCATTATGTGTTTCAAGAAGTAATGAACATCCAACTGAGCAATAAGAACAAGTTGTCTCTGTAATATCTGTTTCAAGAGGAACAGATTTTTCAATTGTTAGACGTTCCTGAAGTGCTCCAACCGGACAAACGCTTACGCACTGACCACAGGATACACAACCTGATTCAGCAAGTGGCTTCTCAAGCGTTGGCTTAACGATGGTGTCAAAGCCTCTGTCAACAAGACCAAGCGCTCCAATTCCCATAACTTCATCACATACTCTGACACATAATCCACAAAGAATACATTTATTTGGATCTCTAATGATGAATGGATGATTGTCTTCAAATTCGATTTTATTTTTATCTCCTGCGAATCTCTCAGGCTTAACATCATATTCATTGGCAAAATCAACAAGCTTACATTCAAAAAAGTCTTTACAGCCACATTCTAAGCACCTTGAAGCTTCTGCAATCGCCTGTTCTTCATCATAACCGTATACAACTTCGGCAAAATTATCATTTCTCTCGCCGGGCTCAAGATGTTCCATATCAGGTCTGCATAATATTTCTCTATCTTCAAAAGTCTTTTCAGTAACATCATCTCTTTCAACAACATAAGGCTTTTTATATTTAATAACTTCTCCATCTAAATAAGCATCTATGATGTCAGCAGCTTTTTTTGCATCTGCAATGGCTTCAATTGCAATTGAGATTTTATCATTTCCACAATCTCCACCGGCAAATACGCCTGGCACACTTGTCATAAATGTATCAACATCATAAGCAATACCCTTTTTTCTTGTCTTATCTAAAGTCTCAAATCCTAGTGGATCAACTGCCTGACCTATTGCCAAAATTGCAGTGTCAATCTCTATTGTCTCAGTTTTTCCCGCTACTGGCTTAGGTGCTCTTCTGCCTGATGCATCCGGTTCACCTAATTCCATAACCTGAAGAATAACTTTTTGAATACGGCCATCCGCTCCAGCTATAAATTCAATAGGGTTTGTAAGATTTTTAAAGATAACGCCTTCTTCATCAGCCTCAATAATTTCCACCTGATCTGCAGGCATTTCATCCTTTGTTCTTCTGTAAATATTGTATACTTTTTTAGCTCCCAGCCTTACAGCCGTTCTGCAGGCATCCATCGCTGTGTTTCCGCCACCAACAATTGCAACATTTTCGCCCAGCTTGATTTCTTCATTTCTAACTACTTTTCTTAAAAAATCAATCCCGCCAATTACTCCCGGAAGATCTTCTCCCTTACATCCTACACCTGTTGATATCCATGCCCCAATTCCTAGAAGCACGGCATCATACTCTGCACGAATCGTTTCAAAAGGTATATCCACGCCTATTTTTGTGTTTGGAATTATTTCAACACCCATTTTTTCAATCAGGAATATTTCTTCATCAACAATTTCCTTTGGAAGTCTGTATTCCGGGATTCCGTATCTAAGCATACCACCTAGTTTAGGCATAGCTTCAAATATTGTAATGTCATGTCCCATTTGTCTTAAAAAGTAAGCTGCCGAAAGACCTAAAGGTCCGCCACCGATGATGGCGACATGCTTTCCTGTAGATGGTGCGATATCAGGCATAAACGGATCGCCTGAATACATATCCTGATCCGCTGCAAATCTTTTCAGCCATTGTATTGAAATAGGCTCATCAATAAGTTTTCTTCTGCAATTATCTTCACAAGGATGCGGGCAAACTCTGCCTATCGATCCAGGAAGTGGAATCTTTCCTTTGATTAGTTCGATTGCGGCTTCAAATTCTCCATTCGCAATAAGACCTACGTATCCCTGGCAATCAGTCTGTCCCGGGCATGCAAGGGTACAAGGGGGTCTGCAGTCTCCCACGTGATTTGACAGCAGTAACTCAAGATTTGTTTTTCTTGATTCTAAAACTCTTTCTGTGTTTGTAAATATTACCATATTAGGTGATATTTCTGTTGCACAGGCTTTCACTAATTTTGGGTTACCTTCTTGTTCACATACACAAATTCCGCATGCACCATAAATCTCTGTTCTTTCATCAAAACATAATGTTGGTATGAATATGTCATTTTTCATTGCAACATCTAAAATCGTTTGGCCTGGAAGGCCTAACACTTCTTTCCCATCAATGTTCAATCTAAATTGTTTCATGTTTTTACCCTCCCTCCTTAAATTCTATCTATAGCGCTGAACTTGCAAACTTCTTCACATTTTCCGCACTTTATACATAACTCATTATCAATAACATGTTTGCCTTTTAATTCTCCAGTTATTGCTTCAACCGGACATTTTTTTGCACATAATTTACATCCGATACACTTATCATTAATTGTAAATGTAAGAAGTGCTTTGCATGCTCTTGCTGTACATTTTTTCTTGTAAATATGATCTTCATATTCATTTCTAAAATATTTAATAGTTGTAAGTACAGGGTTCGGAGCCGTTTGTCCAAGTCCGCACATGGAACCGTCCTTTATCTTATGTGCTAACTCTTGAAGAAGTTCAATGTCACCATCTTTTCCTTCTCCAATTGTTATTCTTTCAAGAATTTCAAGCATTCTTTTTGTACCCACTCTGCAGTAATTACATTTTCCACATGATTCTTTTCTGGTAAAGTCAAGGAAATATCTGGCCATATCAACCATGCAGGTGTCTTCATCCATAACAATCATACCGCCCGAACCAACAATGGCGCCTGTTTTGTTAATGTTTTCATAATCTACAGGTGTGTCAATTAACTCTGCAGGAATACATCCACCTGATGGACCACCCATTTGAACGGCTTTAAAAGCCTTATCGTTTTTAATTCCATCACCTATACCGAATATAACTTCTTTAAGCGGAAGTCCCATAGGTACCTCTACAAGTCCGCCTTTTTTTATTTTTCCTGCAAGCGCAAATACCTTAGTTCCCTTGCTGAGTTTTGTTCCCATAGAGCCAAAAGCTTTGCCGCCATTCATAATAATCCATGTGACATTTGCAAAAGTTTCAACATTGTTTATATTTGTAGGTTTCTGCCAATAACCCTTCTGTGCTGGGAAAGGTGGTTTTAATCTAGGCATTCCTCTTTCACCTTCTAAAGATGCAATTAATGCTGTTTCTTCACCGCAAACAAATGCTCCTGCTCCAGCCTTTATTCTAAGGTCGAAGCTAAAGTCAGATCCAAACAGATTTTTACCAAGGAACCCTCTTTCTCTTGCCTGATCCATTGCTATTTCAAGCCTGTGAATTGCGAGAGGATATTCTGCTCTGACATAGATAATCCCTTCCGATGCGCCCATGGCATAAGCACCGATAGCCATTCCTTCAATTAGTGAATGAGGATCTCCTTCCAGAACGCTTCTATCCATAAACGCTCCTGGATCTCCCTCGTCAGCATTACATACCATATATTTTGGGGTTTCAGGGCTCTTTCTTGCCGCGTCCCACTTAAACCAGGTGGGGAATCCAGCTCCCCCTCTTCCTCTTAATCCTGATATTTTTATTTCATCTATTACTTCTTCCTGCGTCATTGTTGTAATTACTTTTTTAGTTGCTTCATAACCACCAATCGCAAGGTATTCATCTAGACTTTCCGGATTAATGATTCCGCAGTTTCTAAGCACAATTCTGGTTTGCTTTCCAACAAATGTGTTATCTTTTTCTGAAATTTCATAATCCTTTAGAACCTTACCATTCATAACATGGCTTTCAACAATATCATTTACTTTTGTAGATAAAACTTTTGTATATCTTGTCATTTTTCCATCATCATCATATATGTCAACGATTGGTTCCAGGAAACAGGTCCCGACACATCCGGTTAATGATACTGTAACATTCTTGATTTTTCTGTCTGCTATCTGTTTTTCAAATTCTATAGCTGTTTTTTTAGACCCTGTAGCTATTCCGCAGCTACCTTCTCCAACAACAATTCTCATCTGTAGTCACCTATCCCCTTCCCTTTATTTCATCCAGCGCTGCCTTGGCGGATTCTTTTGTTAAATTCCCGTAGGTTTCATCTCCATCAGAATTTTTCACCATCATTACTGGCGCAAGTGAACAACATCCCAGACAGGCAACATTATTTATGGTAAACATACCATCTTCCGTTGTTTCCCCATCTTGTATGTTTAAATGCTCACAAACTGCTTCTTCAATAAGCTTTGAACCATTTACGTGACATGCTGTCCCCTGACATAGCATTATTAGGTTCTTGCCAATGGGTTTTAACCTAAATTGTGTATAAAATGTAGCAACGCCATAGATTTTAGCTGGTTTAATTCCAGTTTTTAATGCAATATAATTTATTGCATCTAATGATAGATATCCATAAATATCTTGCGTTTTCTGTAAAATAGAAATAAGGCTGCCTTTTACCTTACCATACTTTTCCAGCACAGGCCCCAATTCTTCAAAGCTTTCTAAAAAGCCTTCAGGTTTATCAGTCATAATCTTCCTCCTATGTATTTAAATTATACTCTTAATATAAGCATATACTCGTTTATTATAACAAAATAAATTAAAAAAAGCAACGGTGAAATTGCCTTTACACGTGTATTTTTCAAGTTATTTCACAAAAAAATAATCAGATAATTCTATTTATTCTTTCTTTTAATTGTGTTAAATATTCCCTTCATATTCGTTTCCATAACCAGCAGGCTTAAAACAAGTATTATTGCACCCAGGTATGCTCTCGGTAATAATACCTCACCAGCAAATACAAATGCCGCAATTCCGGCAGCTACTGGCTCTAAAGTGAAAATAATACCAACATGTGCCGCCGAAGTGTATTGTTGTGCAACAGCCTGTATAACAAAAGCCAGACCTGTGCAGAAAATTGCGAGAAAAACAGAAGATGCCCACACCTTTGGGCTTTGCGGCAAAGTTGGTGTTTCAACAAGAAAAGAAAGAATTAAATTTCCAAACCCAGCAAACCCCAATTGAAA
>JAENWI010000092.1 GCA_016650115.1 Peptostreptococcaceae bacterium
ATGGCTACATTATTCAATTTCAAGATTTCTCTCTGTTTTAATCCTGCATGACTTTCACTTCCGATTGGAGTCTCAAGCTTTCCTATATTTTTTATTAGCAGACTACTCATAATATTTCACCACCATTTCATTTACCAGCTGCTCGCTGGCTACAAAGGGAATAGTAATGTGTCCAACATCACCATAATTATTATTGTACGCAACACTGGTTGTTACGGAGTTTTCATTTCTCGCCCAGCTTCTTCTGGCGACACCACCCATTACATCCCACATCATTGCTGATTTTATAATTTCATCAATTCTTTCACTTCCGTCTAAAACAAGACCAAAGCCTCCATTGATGGACTTGCCGATACCTACCCCGCCACCATTATGTAATGCGCAAAGGCTCATCCCTCTTGCTGCATTACCGGCGAAACACTGTACAGCCATGTCAGCCATTACATTGCTGCCATCTTTGATATTTGCTGTTTCTCTGAATGGTGAATCAGTTCCGCTGACATCGTGATGATCACGTCCCAGCATGATTGGACCAATGATTTTCTCCCTCACCATTTTGTTAAATTCCAGTGCAATTTTTGTTCGACCTTCTGCATCCTGATACAAAATCCTTGCTTGTGTGCCAACCACCATTTTATGCTTTTTAGCATCTCGGATCCAAACCCAGTTATCTCTATCCTGAAATCTTCTTTTAGGATCAATGCAAGACATTGCAGCTTCGTCTGTCCGATCCAGATCCTCCGGCTTTCCTGACAGGCAGACCCATCTGAATGGTCCATACCCATAATCAAAAAGCATTGGCCCCATAATATCTTCCACATATGATGGCCAGATAAATCCGTCTTTCTCATCAATTCCATTTTTGGATATTTCATGAATTCCCGCATCATAAACAGCCTTTAAAAAGGAATTTCCATAGTCAAAGAAATAGGTCCCTTGTTGGGAAAGCCCTTTGATTGCTTGAAAGTGTCTTCTAAGAGATTCGTCCACTTTCTTGCTGAATTTGTCTCTGTCTTTTGTAAGAAGTTCAGTCCTCTGGCAAAAATCAAGATCAACCGGGCAGTACCCGCCATTATAAACATTATGGCAGGAGGTTTGATCTGAAAGGAGATCAATTTTAAACTTTTTAAGAACAGCAGCCTCCAAAAGGGCTACAATGTTCCCATGATAGGCAATAGAAACGGTTTTTCCCTCATTTCTATACTTGTCTGCCACCAAAAACACTTCATCCAGGTCTTCGCTTATAATATCAACCCAACCCTGCTTTTGTCTGGTTTCGATTCTGGAAAGATCAACTTCGGCAAAAATCCCTACTGCATTGGCTATATTTGCTGCCTTAGGCTGTGCGCCGCTCATCCCTCCCAAACCTGACGAAACAAATGTTATTCCAGAAAGATCTCCATTTTCCTTTACGCCCAGATATTTTCTTCCTGCGTTCAGAATGGTATTAAAGGTTCCATGAACTATTCCCTGTGGCCCAATGTACATCCATCCCCCAGCCGTCATCTGACCGTAGTTTGCCACGCCCATTTGTTCTGCAATTTCCCAGTCAGTAAGATTATCAAACATCCCTATCATCAATGCGTTTGTAATGATTACTCTAGGTGCATCCGGTTTTGAGGGGAACAATCCTAACGGATGTCCCGACTCAATCACCAAAGTCTGATGATCAGTCATCTGCTCCAGATATTTTTTAATCAGACGATATTGAAGCCAGTTTTGACACGGCTGACCTGTTTCTCCGTAGGTAACCAACTCATAAGGGTAAAGGGCAATTTCAAAATCAAGATTGTTATCAATCATTACTTGAAATGCTTTCCCTTCCACACAATTCCCTGTATATTCGTCGATTGGTTTCCCCCATATTCTTCCCTCCGGCCTGTATCTGTAAGCATAAATTCTGCCATATTTTATCAGTTCCTCCATAAACTCAGGAGCAAGTTTTTCATGAAGTTCTTCAGGGATATAGCGAAGTGCATTTTTCAATGCAATTTTGGTCTGTTCTTTTGTCAGTCGAAAGCCTCTGTCTGGAGCTCTTCTTCTGCCTGCTTGAAATTCAGGATATTCTGGCAGATTTTTCCCAAGTTTAATTTTCATAGCTTCGTCAATTGTTTGATTTTTTAGCATATTTTCACCACCTTTGAAACTTCTTCTACAAATGAATGATCCTTGATCATCGCATCAAATTTTATTAATTCATAATGCATTACAATATCATTATCAATAGGTTTAACCGTTCTTCGAATAAAATCATAAGCCGCTTTTGTTGCCGGTGCAAGGCTCTTAGTTGCTTCTTCTCCCTTTGCATCCCCTCTAAGCCAGATTGCCTGAGATGCTGCGAACAGCTCGATTCCCAACACCTTTTGTGCATTGTCGAGAATAAGGGCCGCTGTTCTTGCTGAAGTTGTCCCCATGCTTACATGATCTTCCTGGTTTCCCGATGATGGAATTGAATCAACACAGGCAGGGTGCGCATAAATTTTATTTTCTGAAACCAAAGAAGCTGCCGCATATTGGGCAATCATAAATCCAGAACAGACACCGCCATGATTTGTCAGGAATGGTGCAAGCCCTTCTGAAAGTTGAGGATTAATCAGTCTTTCTGAGCGTCTCTCCGATACATCAGCGAATTCAGCAATCGCCATTTTTATGAAGTCAAATGCTAAAGCCATAGGCTGACCATGAAAGTTCCCTCCTGAAATCACTTCATCTTCATCTGGAAATATAATAGGATTATCTGTCACTGCATTAATTTCTATAGAAACAGCATCATATACATATTTAATACAATCTCTTGATGCTCCATGTATTTGTGGAACACATCTTAGGGAGTATGGATCCTGAACCTTCTTTGGATTGCTATCCTTGGCATTTTCACTGCCCTTCAGCAATGCCATCATATTTTTAGCAACATCTTTTTGACCCTGGTGCCCTCTTAAATCATGAATTTTATGATCATATGCTTTTGTTATTCCGTTCAAGGCTTCAACCGTCATAGCTGCTGCTATATCCGCAACCTTAGCAAGATTCATGGCATCCCAAAGAACCATGGTACCGATTGCGGTCATAACCTGCGTCCCGTTAATTAATGCAAGCCCTTCTTTTTCAGCAAGTTCAACAGTAGGGATTCCTGCCAGTTTCATGGCTTCCGTACTTGGCATCACCTTTCCCTGGTATTCAGCATGTCCTTCTCCTATTAAAGTAAGAACCATATGTGAAAGAGGCGCCAGATCTCCGCTTGCACCTAAAGACCCTTTTTCAGGAATAATCGGATGTACCTTTTTATTTAACATTTCAAGTAATGCATTTAGCGTTTCGGGTTTAATTCCCGAATTGCCTCTTGCCAAAGCATTACATCTAAGAAGAATAACCCCTCTGACTACCTCTGTAGGTAACGGGTTTCCCATAGCGCAGGCATGGCTGATAATCAGATTTCTCTGAAGGGCACCTGTTTGATCTCTGGAGATAAATGTATCTGAAAATTTTCCAAACCCAGTGGTCAGTCCATAAATAATGGTTCCTTCGCTTAATTTTTTTTCTACATAGTCTCTTGCCTTTTTAACTGCCTTTTGCGAATCCGCAGACATTTCCACCAGTTCACCACCTCTGGCAACACGTACAACCTCTTCTACTGTAAGGGTTTTTCCATTAATTATTACTGCCATTGCTATACTCCTCTCAAACGATTATCTTTGTGACCTTACTACCATAACCCGTTCGTTTTTTTTGCATATTTATTCATCGTTTATGCATATTTATTCATTTATTTTTCTCTGTTTATTTGGGGATAAGGGTATTTTATTTTCTTGTTTCTATTATAACAAAAATAATGCCCTTTGCCACTATTTTTTTCTTGTAATATTCATTGTTTTAAGGGTTTCAAGGTCTTAAACGGCCTAATATTGTTTTTATACAAAAACTATCCAGGTAGAGTTATGGGCAATAAAAATCATTTTACAACTTTATCACTTTATTCAGTTATTGCTTTACTATGCATAATTATGAGCATATTAGTTTTTCTTGTGATTTTGCAACAGTTAAAAATGTTTCCACAAAAAAACAGGCATCTTTTTCTACCTGCCTGTTTTGTTCAATAATCTCTGTTACTTTCTCTCAATCCCAGATTAATTCTATTCTATTGCTTGGGCATATATCGCAACAAAGCCCACAACCTCTGCAAATTTCCTTATGAATCATAATTTTATCTTCTTTCATTTCTATCGCCCCATAAACACAACACTTCACACATTTTTTGCACTCATTTTCATAGCATTCTTCTTTTTTTATTCTTGCTGTTTTAGGCTCAACAGATATTTCATCAAAGGCTTTTAATTTATTAAGCGCCACCCCTCTTATTTCAGAAAGATTTTTAATATCATTTATATTCATATATTCCAGAAGCTCCCTTTTAATCTTATCAATATGTTCAAATCCATTAATCATTAAGAATGTCCCAATTTGAACTGTTGAAGCACCCAGCATCATATATTCTAGTACATTCTCTCCTGTTTCAATCCCTCCAATTCCACAAACCGGAAGTTTTACGCTCTGAGCAATCGTCGCCACAGAGGCTAATCCAAGGGGTTTTATCGGCCCACCAGAATATCCTCCATAAGTGGGCAGGTATGGTCTTCTATTTTTTACGTCAACACCAATGATACATCTCACCGTATCTATCGCGCTTATACCATTGGCTCCTGCTTTTTCAACAGCCCTTGCGATTTTTGCTATGTTTGAAACGTTTTGAGACAACTTTACCATTACTGGAAGGTTCACACTGTCAACGACTGCCTTTGTCAATTCATATACTTTTTCAGTATTGGAAGCCAGCACCTCTATTCCTTCACCCATAGGAGAAGCAAGGCCCAGTTCAATGGCATCAGCACCCATTTTTTCCATTTTAGTGGCAATATATTTTATTTCAGATGGAGTTTGTGCACAGACACTTGCAATTACAACTCCTCCCCTACTTTTCGCAATCTTTATTTCATTTTGCCATTCTTCAATTAATATATCGCTATATAGCCTTATATTTTGAACACCTCTTCCATCAAATGCAATTCGCGGCCGAATATCACTGTTCACTTCATTTACAATAGTCTCAGTAACAACTGCACCGGCACCTGCCTCAAAAGCTTTCTTAATCATTTCTCCGTTTCTCGACCAGGGCCCTGCGGCTACAATGATAGGGTTTTTCAATTTTAGCCCCATAAATTCAGTAGAAAGTGTCATTTCTAGATCCTCCTTTTGTCAAAAAATTTCGCTTAGTCTATCATTATGACCACAAGACTTTCGCACTTTTATTTTTGACTGAATTAATATTTCCTGTGGCTCATTTTCTCCATTATTTTCTTCCATAATATCAAACAATAACCTTGCGGCTATCAAGCCCATTCTATACATTGGTTTTGCAACAGTTGTAAGCTTTGGTTCCAAATACCCGGATATTTTTAAATTATCAAATCCAATTACTGCAATATCCTCGGGAATCCTTAATCCAAGTTGCTTGATTTTTTCCATAGCCCCTATTGCCATATTGTCACTTGAAGCGAATATAGCATCAGGTCTATTTTTCTGACTCAATATTTTGCTAACTGCTAAATAACCTCCATCAATTGTGTTTTCTTCTTCTACGATATTACCTTCCATCATTTTTAATTTTGAAGTCAAAATCGCACTTTTATATCCTTCTAATTTCTCCATGTTTTCGCTTTTAGGTCTGCTTCCATAAACCATTCCTATATTTTTATGCCCTACTTCGATCAGGTGATTTATTGCTTCTGTAGTAGCTTCCTTGTAGTTTGTGTATACCACATTCAGACCTTTTTGTTCTTTATTTCTACCTATAAAAACGATAGGCATTTTATGTTTTTTAAATTGCATTAAATCCTTCTTGTTTAAAACAGAGGAAACAATTATTAGCCCATCTATTTTTCTCAAAATGAAATTTTCAATGTTTTCAAGTTCTTTTGCTCTGTCTTCTTCAGTTGAACATAAAAGGATACTATGTTTCTTCTGTTTCGCTACATCTTCCACACCCTTTGCGATTTCCATATATCCTTGATCTAGAATTTCTGGTACCATTAAGGCGATGACGTTTGTCTTGTTCAGCTTTAGGCCTCTCGCAAACCAGTTAGGCGTGTAGTCCAAACTATTCATTACTTCTAAAATATGTTCTTTTGTTGAATTTGCAACACTTTCAGGATGATTCAAGACTCTTGATAC
>JAENWI010000340.1 GCA_016650115.1 Peptostreptococcaceae bacterium
CAAGGCTGAACATATCCATATACCTGATGGGAATGCACCGGATATTGAAAAAGAGTGCTCTAGGTATGACCATTTGATAGAAAATTTAGGAGGCATCGATCTTCAGCTCCTTGGAATTGGTCACAACGGGCATATAGGTTTTAATGAGCCAAACATTGCTTTTGAAAAAATGACACACTGCGTAGAGTTGAATCAGAGCACGCGCGAAGCAAATTCCAAATATTTTGGGACTTTGGATCAGGTTCCACAAAAGGCTATAACAGTTGGCATTCGACTTATAATGCAAGCCAGAAAGATTTTGCTGGTTGTTAATGGCAAAGATAAGAAAGAAATACTTGAACAAGCCTTGTTTGGTCCAGTGACACCCAAAGTTCCTGCTTCAATCTTGCAAATGCATCCAAATTTGACAGTAGTTGTATGTGATTAGTGCGATACAGCCAGGCTCTAGCTGAAATACTCATGTCGAAAGTGCGCCACCAGGCCCTAGCTGACTGGCTTACCAAGTCAGGCATGATACGGCATACTGCGACATGTAAGGAACGAATGAAGGAGATGGGAAAAACCGCAGGCGTAAAACTGTGCTGTTATTTTACCCTTTCCATAACCGGAAAATACGACAGAGATTATTGGCTGATTATAGAGTGCAAGGAAAATGCGATGCTGCAGGACGCGGATCAGTTTTTGAGGGATATATGGCTGGAGTGCTGCGGACATCTGAGCGCATTTGATATCCGGGGGGAGTCATATGAGCGCTTTGTGGATACTTCGGGGCTGTGAGACACACCTTCGAAAAGTATGAATTACCAGTTGAAAAGTGCGCCTGAAAATGGAATGAATATCGGTTATGAATATGATTTCGGATCAACAACAGATTTGATAATTACCGTCTCTAATTATAGAGTTGGGCCATGGAAGAAGGATAAGATCACCCTTCTGGCCAGAAATAATCCGATTGAATACCTCTATTCAAAGTGTGGCAAGAAGGCGGCAAGATCGGTCTGCCCAGAATGTATCTATGACGAAACAGGATTTTTGTGTGAGGATTGAGAGGTTAATATGACCAAGGGAAAAGCAAAGAAAATTTTTGAACAATATAATCGTACAGCAGATGTCGTCCGTTGCCCAAACGGGAGGGCAATTGTCCGAAAACCGCTTGATTCTTTTGCAATGGCGGCGGTAAACTTATATGGCATTATCAGCCGTGATGATTTTGTTGATATTTTCAACAAACAAAACGTCGACCGGACGGATAACGAGGAGATTTATATTCTTCTCCTGCCGCTTGTGTTAAAAGATGGCTGGTACGGTTTCTACAAAGAATACATCGTGCATTATTCGTTTTTCGAAAACTTCGACCAAGCCGATTATTTATTGAAATACCAAGCAGACAAGCCCCGTTATATACCCGAGAAAAACGATTTCCTTAAATATACTAATGAGGATTACTTAGATAACGACCACTGGTGGAAAGTAAACCGTTTTATGCGGGACGTTTTCGGCTACTGTAAAGATACCTCGGAAGGCTATGCGGAAATAAGGAGTTATATAACTTACGGCGATGGGATAAAGGAATTGGGAACCATTCTGGACAGGTACAATCTTATATTTAGTGACGAAAAACAGTTTCAGGAGTTTATCAATCTTATTATGCTTGCAAAAAACAATACGCGCATCTGGGAAAACAACGGATATACGCCAAC
>JAENWI010000273.1 GCA_016650115.1 Peptostreptococcaceae bacterium
ACTCCGCAGTAATTTTTGATATCATAAATCAATTCAGATACCTCATTAATATCATCCATTGTTACCCGGTCTATTCCTTCGATAATTTCTTCCGGTGTATAGACCTTTCCAAGCAGTATAGTACTTTTACCGATAGAAAACATTCTCCCATTGACATTTTCCTGGCTAAATATATAAGAGCTCTTTAATTGTTCTTTCGCTATGGAAAGCTCATCGTCACTGATCCCGTTATCTTTCAGTGAAATCAGTTCTTCTTTAATAGCAAGGATCACTTCTTTAATTTTATCATGGCTGACACCGGCATATATATTGAAATAGCCTTCCTGTACAAATGAATTTGCCATGGAATAAACCGAATAAGCCAACCCTTTTTCTTCCCTAATGTTCTGGAAAAGTCTGGAGCTCATGCTACCGCCCATAATATTATTCAATAGAATTAAGGCGTAATGTCTGTCATCAGCAAGTCCAAAAGTTCTGGTACCCAGGCAAATATGGGTTTGTTCAATATCTTTCACTTTGACTTTATAAGTAGGCTTATACTCCGATTGAACTTCTTCTTTTGAAAGTTTAGAAGGTTTTAGTGACTTTAATTTATCTTCAAACAAAGCACAAATATCTGCCTCGTTAAAATTACCGGAAACAGAAATTACTATATTATCTCTAGTATACTCCTCCTCAAGATATTTTAAAATAGTATCTCTTTTTATGCCCTTCAAAGATTTTGGTGTTCCTATAATTGAATGCTCTAGAGCATGCCCATTAAAGATTAGTTCGCATATTATATCATGAACATCATCTTCAGGGGAATCCTCTATCATCTTTATTTCTTCTAATATTACCTGCTTTTCTTTTATCATTTCTTTGTCATCAAACTTTGAATTCAAAAACATATCCAACAGAATATCGACAGCCTTTTCAGTATTAGATGTCAATGTTTTAATATAATAGCATGTGGCTTCTTTCCCGGTGAACGCATTGATTTGTCCCCCAATTTTATCCACATCCTCAGCAATTTGTTTTGCATTTCTATCGTTTGTACCTTTAAACAGCATGTGCTCAATATAGTGAGAAATGCCGGAAATATTATTATTCTCATCGACTGCACCTGCTTTGACCCATATCCCTATGGAAACGGACTGAACGTGTGTAATCTCCTCCATTGCGATTCTAATACCGCAATCCAGTTCTTTTATATTTATCATTACTATTTTCCTCTCATTTTATTCCATCTTTAATGTTATTGAAGACATATGCTGTTTTAACTGCTTGTGCTCTGGTTGCAAGACCCAGAGGCATGAAGACGCCTGTTGAGTCACCATTCATAATCCCGGCACCAACAACAGTTGCTACATAATCTGCTGCCCATGGGCTGATTTCATTTGAATCCGGGAAAGTTATTCCAGGTGTTATTTGCGGCATTGCAATTCCCAGCGACCTGGAAAAATTACAAAGCATTATAGTCATTTGTTCTCTGGTAATGCTAGAATTTGGCGCAAAGGTTTTTTCATCTAAACCGCTTACAATACTGTTTCCAAAGCCCCAGTTTACATATTTGTAATACCAGTCATTTGCTGTCACATCCGCAAAACTGGTTTTTGCATAACTGTCCAAATCCAAATCTGTTACAGTTTTTGCCAGCATGGCAAGAAACTGTGCTCTTGTGATTTGTGCATCCGGCATAAACATATTGTCTCCAACTCCACTTACGAAACCTCTTGCTGCCATCTTTCCAATGAATTCTCTAGCCCAGTGATCTTTTGTGTCAGAAAAATCAAGTATTTCTTTTCCAACCTTTACTGGTATTGTGATTTTATTTCCGTTAAATTCAATGTAAATATTACCGGTAACATTGTTAACAGATACCGCATTGAATTTTCCATCCTGATCTATTATACCAATTTCAGGATCACAACTCCAGTTAAATAAACTATCTTTAGAATTAACTTTGGATGCTCCGGTTTTAACGTTCATGTCGATATCTGCAGTTTGATTTGTATCCAGAATCAATTTCGAAACGGATGGAGAGAATGATAAATTGCTTGGATCTACTATCTCAACTTCTGTTGAACCAGATAAAGTCCCGCTTGAAGCATTAATTGCAATACGTCCAGGGCTCATACCTGCTGTAAAAAGACCGTCACTGGAAATACTTCCTTCCTCTCCGGAAAGACTGTAAGAAACAG
>JAENWI010000053.1 GCA_016650115.1 Peptostreptococcaceae bacterium
CCAAGACATAGATGCTATGTTTGAAATTAAAGAGAAGGGTTACTCTCTTAAGAGGTGGTAAATGTTTTTAGATTTTTTCTATTTATTAAGGGCGAAGGGTCTTCAGGTTTCTTTGAATGAATGGCTTTCCCTTGTGGAGGCCTTGGACAAAGGATTGATAGGTTCAAGCCTGACTGAATTTTATCATTTGTGCCGAAGTATTTTAATAAAAAGTGAAACGGAATATGATAAGTTTGACCAGGTATTTGCGGAATATTTCCAGGGAATAGAAAGCCCGGAAGATTTGCCTGCTGATTTCTGGGACTGGCTGAATAACGATATTAAGCTAAGAGATATAAATGACAAAACTGTTCTGGACAAGTTTCAGGCAGAACTTGATGAACTTTTAAAGCGCTTTAAGGAGCGAATGGAAGAGCAGAAGGAAAGACATGACGGTGGGAACTATTGGATTGGAACTGGAGGTACTTCCACCATGGGGCACAGCGGCTATAATCCGGCAGGAATTCGAGTAGGGTCAGAAGGCAGGCATAAAACGGCGGTCCAGGTTGCTGGAGAACGGAAATTCAGAGACTTCAGGCAGGATAGTGTATTAGATATCAGACAGTTCCAAATGGCCTTCAGAAAGCTGCGACAGTACTCTGCCAGGATGGAGAGCGCTAAGACAGAACTTGATATTGATGCTACTATCGATGAAACCTGCAATAATGCAGGCATGCTTAGACTGGTGTATGACAAACCAAGAAAAAATACGATTAAGCTGTTGATATTATTTGACTCTGACGGATCAATGACACCTTACAGTACACTTTGCAACAGACTGTTTCAGGCAGTCAGCAAATCAAGTCATTTTAAGGATCTCAAGGTCTATTACTTCCATAATTGTGTTTATGATCATCTGTTTACAACGCCATACTGCAGAAAAGGGGACTGGGTTGATACAGAATGGGTACTTTCCAACTTAAACAGCGAATACAAAGTGATATTTGTCGGAGATGGTACCATGTCACCATCAGAATTGACGATGAAGGGTGGTAATGCCACCATAGGCTTGTTTAATAATGAAACAGGCATGCAGTGGTTAAACAAATTCAAAAAGAAGTATAAAAAGGTCATTTGGCTGAATCCAATTCTGAAAGCAGACTGGGAACATGTATATGGCGGATATACACTTCAAATGATTGGCGAAGTATTTCCCATGTTCGAGCTAACCTTGGATGGACTTGAAGCAGGAATAAAAAAACTGCTGGTTAAATAATCGAAAATTTTAAAAGACGCCTATTCGCAGGGGCGTTTTTTGTCGTTTTGTACACAAAAAAATACATTGACTTAAAAGATATAATGTGGTTATAATGAGAATATAAAGGAATGTTTCCTTTGTTTAGTGAAATATAGTATATAAATCACTTGATTTATGGAAAAGTAAAGGAACTTATACGGTGGGATACAAATGGATGCAATAGATGTAAAAATATTGGGAATACTTGAAAAAAATGCCAGAATATCAGTCTCTGATATCAGTGGCCAAGTTTCTTTATCCTTATCAGCAGTCAGCGAAAGGTTGAAAAAACTAGAAGCATCAAAAGTAATAAAGGAATATGCGACAATTCTTGATTCGGATCTTCTTGGAAAAGGTCTTTCTGTGATTATGAATATCAGTCTTGTAAATCCTCAGGTTACTTCAAAATTTATGGATATTGTTGACAAGGAGAGGGAAATTCTTGAATGCCATTATATCACAGGGGAATATGACTACGCACTTAAGATCACTACAGAAAGCACAAAAGCACTGGAGAACATTATGAATAAAATAAAAAGCATTGAAGGAATAAATAAGACCCAGACAAACGTTATTCTATCTACTATTAAAAATTTATATAGTGTAAGCCCTGATTTAAACAAATAATAATGCCATTATTTTAAATTACTTAAGGAGGTAAATTAAATGATTATAGGTGTACCAAAAGAAATTAAAAACAATGAAAACCGAATTGCGCTAACTCCAGGAGGCACAAGAACATTGACAAGAAGAGGCCACAGAGTACTAATCGAAACCTTAGCAGGAATAGGTAGTGGTTTTACTGATGAAGAATATATCAAATCCGGAGCAGAAATTTATGTGGACAAGAAACAGCTTTTTAACGATGCTGACATGATAATGAAGGTAAAGGAACCGTTAAAGGAAGAGTATTCTTTATTTAAAGAGGACCAGTGTCTGTTTACTTACCTGCACCTTGCACCTAACCCAGAGCTTACAAAGGCGCTACTTGCGTCTAAGGTAAAAGGCATAGCATATGAAACCATCGAATTACCAAATAAAACACTTCCGCTTCTGGCACCTATGAGTGAAGTAGCTGGAAGAATGTCAGTGCAGATAGGAGCTAACCTTTTACAGAAAGCTAATGGAGGAGCAGGAATGCTTCTAGGCGGAGTTCCTGGAGTTGCCCCTGCAGAGGTTGTTATCGTAGGCGGCGGAAATGTTGGTCTGAACGCAGCAAAAATCGCTGTTGGAATGGGTGCCAGAGTGACAGTGCTTGACATAAATGCAGCCAGACTTGCATATCTTGATGATATTTTCTTAGGAAGAATAACAACTCTTGCATATAACGAATACAACTGTGAGGAAGCAACGAAGAAAGCCAACCTTTTAATTGGAGCTGTATTGGTTGCAGGAGAAAGTGCTCCGAAGACTGTCAGCGAAGAAATGGTAAAAAATATGACAAAGGGATCAGTTATTGTTGATGTGGCAATTGATCAAGGCGGATCCATCGAAACTATTGACAGAATTACGACTCATGACAATCCAAGTTATGAAAAACATGGGGTTATTCATTATTCTGTTGCAAATATGCCTGGAGCTGTTCCAAGAACGTCTACCTTCGCATTAGAAGCTGCAACACTTCAGTATGCAATGATGATTGCAGATAAAGGTGTCGAAACTGCATTGCATGAAAATGATGCTCTTATGAAGGGCCTTAACACTTATAAAGGTATTATTACCTGCCCAGGCGTTGCAAAAAGCTTGAATATGCCTTATGTGGACCCGAAAACACTTATAAAGTAGTTCATTGACAGTACGTAGATGGTCAATTTTTACTAACAAACAATTAATACGGGGTTTTAATCCTGACGTAAAAGCAGTTCTGAAAAGGACTGCTTTTACTATTCCCCTCTTAAATAAAAAGTGTGCCATCATGTGGACGCATCACATAAAAAACCCCCTGGAATCAAGGTCCTCTGTGACCATATCCCAAGGGGTTTGTAAAAGGGCAGCCGTTTGGCTACCCTTTCTCTTTATTTATCAGTTGAAGTATCTGAATACTCCTTTAACTTTTCCTAAAATCTGAACATCTTTTACAATGATCGGCTGCATGGAGGAATTTTCGGGTTGCAATCTGATGTGACCGGCTTCTTTGTAAAAGGTCTTCACTGTTGCTTCGCTTTCCATGCCATCAATCATAGCAACCACGATTTCGCCGTTTCTTGCAGTGTTTTGCTGTTCGACTAAAATCAAATCACCATCCAAAATGCCCACTTCAATCATGCTGTCACCACTTATTGTAAGCATATAATTGGTACCTTTACCTACATATTTTGAAGGAACCGGGAAGGTATCCTCAATATTCTGAACTGCCAGTATAGGGGTACCTGCCGCAACCCGACCAATGATAGGGATCTCGACCACGTTGTTGCTTTCAAAATGATTGTACCTTAAATGATTGCTGTTTGGTTTTTCATCGGAAGGTATACTGTCCGGATCCATAATCATAAGGGCTCTCGGCTTAGAAGGGTCTTTGCGTATATAACCTTTTTTTTCTAAATTCACGATATCTTTATGAGTTGTAGAAGTAGATTTAATATTCAAGTCAGCACAAATTTCACGTACCGTAGGGGGATAACCCTTGCTTTTAATCTGATTTTTCATATATATTAAAATTTTTCGCTCTCGATCCTTTAGTGCTTCCATAATGCCCTCCTATATTTTCCTTTAAAACAAGTCTATCACATATAAAATATAATGTAAACACATGTTCACAAAAAAATATCGGACTTGGATATAAATTTATAAACAGATACTCCGAACATGAAGCTTTGAAAAGCTTTTGTTCGGAGTATCTGTTTTAAGTCTTGAACTGTTTTTGCAGTTGAAAACTATCTTAAAATTTTATTACTGATTTGTTTTATTTTCTTCTTAAAAATTACTTTCTGCTGAAGATTTATTTCACCATATTATCAACAGAATCAAGAACCTTATCCATAACTTTCATGGCATCTCTTAATTCCTTTTCAGTAATAACAAGTGGAGGCGCAACGATGATCATGTTTTCATGGGTATAAGTTGAGAACCCTTCTGTTTTTAACATTCCACCAATTTTGCCCATCAGTCCTTCGGAATCATTGTTGTAAGCCACGATTGGTTCACGAGTAGCCTGGTTCTTAACCAGTTCAATCACTGAGAAAAGACCTATGTATCTAACCTGTCCTACGCAGACATGCTTTTTAGCAATATCTTCTAATATTTCTCCAAGAACCTTACCGACTACTTTTACGTTGCCAGGAACATCTAATCTTTTATATTCATTGATTGTAGCAACTGTTGCAGCACATCCCATTGGGTGAGCGCTGTAAGTCAGACCACAGAACATTTTGTGATTATCAAAGTAATTTGCAATCTTTTCTGAAACGATAACGCCCCCTAGTGGAACGTAACCGCAAGTTGAACCCTTAGCAAAGGATACAAGGTCTGGCTTGATGTCATAATTATGGAACGCAAATGCCGTTCCAGTTCTGTAGAATCCAGCCATAACTTCATCACATACCATCATGATGCCAAATTTATCGCAAAGCGCTCTAACACCTTCCATATAACCAGCAGGTGGAATAAGAACTCCATTAGAACCAACAATGGTTTCAAGGAAGATAGCAGCGATGCTGTCAGGTCCTTCACCTATTAACTGGGTTTCTAACAATCCCAGATAATATTCTGTTACTGCAGCTTCGTTTTCAAATTTGCAAGCTTTAGGAGCTCTGTATGCATAAGGACCATCAAATTTGATAAAGCCCGGCATGCCAGGTTCGCTACTGAATCTTCTTGGTTCCCCAGTTAAGCTTCCAGCACCAGCGGATGAACCGTGGTATGATCTGTACATGGAAAATACTTTCCATCTGCCTGTATATGCTTTTGCAAGCTTTAAAGCATTTTCGTTCGCTTCAGCACCGGCATTTGTGAAGAATATTTTAGAACCTTCTAAACCTGATAATTCAACGAGCATTTTAGCTGCCTGAGATCTTATTTCAATTGCATATCCAGGACCCATGAATGCCATTTTATCGGCCTGGTCTTTGATTGCTTCAATAACTGCTTTGTTCCCAAATCCAAGGTTTAAGTTAACAAGCTGAGATGACATATCTTTATACTGTTTACCATCTTCGTCCCAGAAATAGATGCCTTCTGCTTTTGTAACAACCATTGGGTTGATTTTAGCTTGTGCACTCCATGAATGTAAATTATATTTTAAACTCATATCTTTAATTGCTGACATTTTAATTCTCCTTTTCAATTATTAAAATATTATATAACTATTTTAAACTGGCTACGATTTCAGCAGGGAATAAATCTTCATCCTTAGGTTGGAATGAAGGAATTTCTCTTGCAACGTAAGTAAAGTTTAATAAGTCTTTCCATGTTGCGTTGTGAGAAATACTATTGTGTCCCCAAGTTCCGCAACCAAGTGTCATTGACATTGGGAATCCGCAAGTCCATGAACCTGAGTTTGAAAGTGACTGTGGAAGGTTTACGCAAACCTTGCAGACTGGCACTACTTCGCCAAGTTTTGTAACTCTGTCTTTAATTGTTGTGTGAATACCAATGCTATGTCCTTTTCCTTGATAATCTAAGATTTTTTCAAGTTTTTCAAGCGCATCGTCAAAATCTTTTGCTTTCATGATACCGGAAACTGGTGAAAGCTTTTCTCCAGTGAACGGGAAGTCATTTCCGTATCCTGCATTTTCTTCGGCCATAAGCAGCTTTGTTCCAGCAGGTACTTTTATGTCAGCGGCAGCTGCAATTACTTCAGCAGACTGAGCAACAATGTGTCTGTTTAAATCGTGATTTTCTGGGGAAAGGGGCCATAAAGCCTTTTGAAGTCTAGCCTTTTCAGGTGATCCTTCTTTAAGTAGTACGCCGCCCTTTTTAGCCATAGCAGTCATGAAATCATCATAGCAGCTTTCTAAAACGATAATATTATTTTCTGTTGAACATGATGTAGCGTTGTCAAATGTTTTTGATTTTATGATCATATCTGCAGCAGCATCAAGGTCGCTGGTTCCATCAATAATAGTTACGACATTACCAGTACCTACGCCAATTGCCGGATTACCGGATGAATAAGCCTGTCTGACCATTGGTGTTCCACCAGTCGCCAAAATGAAGTCAACTTCTTTCATTAGTATTCCTGAAGCTTCAATGGATACATATTCAGGATCAATTGCCTGAACTAAATCTGCAGGAGCACCCATCTTAACGATAGTTTCTCTAATCATTTCTACAACAGCAAAATTACTTTTTCTTGCCTTTGGATGTGGCGCAAGGATAATGGCATTTCTGGTTTTAAGAGTCATAAGAGCCTTGACAACCGGAGTTGCTTCACCGTTAGTTACTGGAACAAGAGCTCCAACAACACCCATAGGTTTTGCATAGGTTTCTATTCCCATTTCTTCATCTACTGCATATAGTCCAACTGAAGTTTTTCCCTTCATCTGGAAGTACGAACCTTTAACTTTGCCATACATTTTAGCTTGTTTATCTTTTGCAATACCCATACCGGATTCTTCTACCAGCATTTCTCCAAACTTTAGAGCAACTTCTGGTTTTGTAAGCTGGTATGCTACTGCAGCTGTAAGCTTATCCACCATTGCCTGGTCATAACTATTAGCAATTTTTTGAGCAGCATGACCTTTAGCGATTAGGTCTTTGATATACGCTTCATAATTCATTGTCATATTTTTTCCTCCTTAAGATTAAAGTGACATTAGATTCAACATTTCTGTTGATAACCCATTATAAAGCAAGAGCCGTGCCAAGACAGACATAATGACCTTAAATAGTAAATGTATCTTGTATACGAGATTATAGACTTTAGAAACCCATCATTTACAATGTTTACACGTCATGCCAAAAATACATAGTTTCTCGATAAATAATGCAGAAAAGAAAGCAATACAATCAAATGATGCAAAAAAGTATCATTTGATTGTATTGGAAAATCAATATATTCTGTATTATGAAGGATTAGTTGACTGTTTGCAGTCTAAAGCCAAATGAAAACAAAAAAAACATGCGTGATACAAATATGCATCATGCGATACTATAATGAATCATTAGAGATAATGCCATATTTATGGAGTTTCCTGACAACTGTAGGCTGACTGATCTGAAGTGCTTTTGCCATTTTTCTGGTAGATTTATGTTTGTTATATGAAAACTGAAGCATTTCTTTTTCTGCTCTCTCTAAAATTTCCTTTAATGTAAAGTCCTCGGCATTGGAAATGGAAAGACCAACGACAGATGACTGGATAAAACTTGGAATATTTTCAGGCATAATAACATTTCCCCTGGTAGTAATCACCAGTCGTTCTATAATGTTCTGCAATTCTCTCACATTGCCCGGCCAGTTGTATTTTAAAAGTAGCGTTAAAGCAGCAGGAGCAATGGTTTTGCTATCCTTCAGTTTCTTATTTGAGGTATCCAGAACAGTTTGTATTAAAGGAAGGATATCCTCATATCGATCTCTTAAAGGAGGGACATTAATAGGAACAACATTTAACCTGTAATATAAATCTTCTCTGAAAGCCCCGGCCAGCACTTGTTTATGAAGCTCTTTATTTGTTGCAGAAATCACTCTCACGTCAATCGGGATACTTTTAACCCCGCCTACTCTTTTAATTTCTCTTTCCTGTATCACCTGTAATAGTTTTACCTGAAGGTTTAATGG
>JAENWI010000455.1 GCA_016650115.1 Peptostreptococcaceae bacterium
GCAGATAGTTTTATTGCATATTCCGGTTTATTAATATCCATATAAATTTTCAAACTTTTCGCCTTAGTATTGTCAGCGGATTTAACCTCTATCGGTATAATCTTGCCATCCCGTTGGATAATAAAATCAACCTCAGCACTTCGATCAGACTCCCAGTAATAATTTGTATATCCATTGGATGTTAATTGATTGCACACATAATTTTCGACCATGCCACCTTTGAAATCATTAAGTTCACTTGAAAGGTAAAGAACATCTTCCGGTACAATCTCTTTTTTTGCACAAAGCAATCCAATATCAGAAACATAAATCTTAAACGAGTCAATATCGCGATAATTCCCAAGGGGTTTCTTGATGTTTTCAACACGGTAAATTCGGCTTACAATTCCTGATAAATAAAGCCATTCAATGGCATTTTCAAATTCTGAAGCTCTTGCACCCATTTTAATTAACTTATACTGAAATCTTGTATTTTTCCTCGAAAGCTGTACTGTAATATTATCATAGACTAAACGTGTCTTTTTAATTTCATTAGCGTTATTGTATTTACTCATGTCATTTAGGTAACTTTCCAAAATCATGTTTTGTGTATGCCGCACTAAAATAAGATCTTTCGTTTCCAGATATTTGTTAACGCAATCGGGCATTCCACCAACAACAAGATATTGTCTGTAATACGAAAGCGCTGCCTCATGCAGAACGGCAGGCATAGGTGTATCATTTTCAAAGCATTTCTTAATTTGAAAAACCAGATCTTTCTCACCATAAGCAAGTAAAAATTCTTCCATATCCATTGGATATAAGAGTTTCATATCCACCTTTCCAACAGGAAAAGAAAACTGTTCTCTATTGACCGCCACACCAAGTAGACTACCGGAAGCGATGATATGATATTCGGGTGCATTTTCGCAAAAATACTTTAAGGAAGTAAGAGCTCTTTCGCAAAGTTGAACCTCATCAAACACGATCAGTGTCTTTTCTTTAATGATAGTCTGGTTGGTAAGGCGCGATAAAATAGGTATCAAAAAAGTCGGTTCAATACTTTCTTCAAAAGTCTTCATTAGATTGGGGCTGGTTTGAAAATTAAGGTATGCCACATTTTCATATTGCTCTCTCCCAAATTCTAAAACAGAATAGGTTTTACCAACCTGTCTTGCTCCCTGCAAAATCAAGGGTTTACGATAAGGGCTGCTCTTCCATTTTGTCAAATATTCAGTAATTTTTCTATACATAATACCACCCGTTTCTTCTATTGTTGCAGATAA
>JAENWI010000311.1 GCA_016650115.1 Peptostreptococcaceae bacterium
ACCTTGTCAATATCTTTTTTGTGTTTGTTTTTTTGTCATATTTACTGCAGAAATCAGGATAATATTAGGTTGAAATTCGCACCAGTATTCTGGTGCTTAGATTAAAACTTTTTCGAGACATTTTCAAAAGTGGTTGACATATTTTCCAGCATCTTTTCAAAGACAATAGTCAATTCGGAAATCTCATCATTGGACAGTCCTGAGCTTTCAATGTCAACATTACCCAATGCCAATTCATCAGCAGCAATTGCAAGCTTTTTTATCGGTTTAACTGGTACCCCTATTGTTAATAAAATTTTCATCCACAGTCCTTTTTTGTTTTTTTTCATTTGGAATTCTTTCTCCAATCTTGATTGGCCTTTACATTGTTGCTTTTTTTGTAATATAAAATTCAACTCTACGATTTTGTGTTTTTCCAAACTCTGTACTGTTGTCCGCAATAGGCTGGTAATGTGCAAAGGCTTCCAATGACATATTGCTTTGATCCAAAGAACTTTCCTTTACCAAGTATTCAAGTACAACAAGTGACCTTCGGGTAGAAAGTTCCCACGAAAAAAAACTGGTGTCACTTTCAATGCCAATATCTGCTGTATGTCCATCTATCTTTATATGTTTGATGTAAGGATTTGCCTGAGATAATGCTTTAGCTACTCCTCCAATTATAGGAAATGCCTCGGATCTTAGTTCAGCTTTATCTGGATAAAATAGCACATTCTCTGTAAACCTGATTAAAATATAATCTTTTCCATTTTCAATAGCGACTTCTCCTGAAAGTCCATTCTCTTCAATCTGTTTTTTAATTTTTTCATAAACCTCATCGAAGGTTTCTTCGGGTGCGGTTTTAGCATTCAACTCAACGACCGCGCCTTCACTTGTTGTTAAAGCTGAAACACCTTCATTGTCAAACTGACTCCCTCCATCTAAAACAGTTCCAAATGCCTGGCCAAGGGATCTAAATTTCTTTGCATCAATATTGCTCATGGTATACATTACAATAAATAACACCAGTAAAAGTGTAATCATATCCAAATAAGTAAGCATCCATCGTTCGTGATTCGCAGGATGCTCATCCTCATCTAAATTCCTTCTCTTTGATTTTTTGCCGCCACTGTTGCTCATTTTATTTTACCTTTTTTCCTTTTATAGCTTTCTTCTCTTCAACTTCACCCACTAATTTCTTTTTCTTATTACTATCAGCAAATATAGTCAACTTATCTCTGATTGCAGCTGGATTTTCACCGTTGCAAATTGAGGTGATACCTTCCATTATTAAAAGTCTTTCGAGTTGCCCCTCTTTGTTTTTTCGTTTTATTTTATTTGCAAGAGGAAGATAAAGCAAATTTGCGAATAAAACACCATATAATGTGGCAATAAAGGCTACCGCAATTGATTCTGCAAGTTTTTCTGGCGTCGACATATTTCCAAGCACTTGTACAAGTCCCATAACCGTTCCAACGATACCCATTGTTGGGGAGAACCCCCCCGCCGCTTCAAAAATAGCAACTTGGATTTTTGCCTTTTCCGCCCAAATCAAATCATCTAATTCAAGAATGTTCACTATATTGTCAATTGGCATTCCGTCGATGGTTGATGCCAGCGCTTTTTTAAAATAATCATTTAAATCATCCGACCTAATATATGGTTCCAAAGCCAACAGTCCATTTTTTCTGGCAATGCCAGATAACTCGACAAAAGTTTCTATTATACTATTTGAGTTACTTGCGTTTTTATTAATAAAAACTGCTTTAAGTGTACCCCCTACTTGAGTGATATCTTTAATATCAAACGACAGTATTACCGCTCCTAAAGTCCCGCCAAAGACAATGATTGCCGGGCTCAATAAAAATAAAGCGCTTATTACGCCATGTTCTAAAAGGTATCCTAACATAATAGA
>JAENWI010000238.1 GCA_016650115.1 Peptostreptococcaceae bacterium
GGCTTCGCGGTTGAATGGAATCCTGCTACAGAGACAGTAAGCATTGATTCATCCAGAAGCTATACGGAATAAAAGCAGACAGCTGCAACCACCGACAAGATTGCTCCGGTGAAATGCGTGTAGAAACTCCAAAAATCTCTTGGATGCATCATAATCAGCTCCTGTTTTAAGACGAAAGATGATATAATAACCGCATCATGTAGTTTTTAAAACTACATGATGCGGTTATTATATCATCTTGGTCTATGTTTGTAACTATTTTTTTTGCCAGATTCTCCAAACCGATAAGCTATTCATATCAGACATATCTGTCTCGGTTGGAATACCAACAGGACAAACTTTCTCACAAATCAATGACTTTGAACATCCGTTAAAGAATTTTTTCTTGTATTTCTTTTTCAACCCCTTTACATATTCCGGGTCTTTTTCCTGTGTATAATTTTTATATGACAAATTTGTTGACATTGCACCAACAAAGTCTTCGTCACCAGAATAATTTGGGCAAGCTTCCAGACAACATCCGCAAGCCATACATTTTGAAATTTCATATTGAGAATCCAACCCGTACTTGTCAAGTTTTTCCTCGCTCTCAAGCCAAAGCCTCATATCTTTAAGGCCCTCAACTATAACAGTGCGATCCACCTTTAAATCCGCTATGATCGGGAATTTAGTAAGTGGTCTGATTTCACATTCTCCATTAATTAAAACATCACTAAGAATAGTACTGCAGGCAAGACGTGGGAAATGACTAATGACCATTGCACAAGTTCCGCAATTGCCTTGTCTGCAACTGCAATCCCAAAGAATTGGCGTTGCTATATCTAAATTAGTGTCAATCATTATTTCTCTGCTATTTATTTCATCGAGTATAAAAGAGACTGGAACATCCCTGTTTCCATCATATTCAAAACTTTGCCAAAATTGGTTACCCTTTTTAGGATGAGTTCTTAAAACCTTGATTAATACTTTTTTCATTTCTGTTCCCCTTTTGATTGTACTCGTCCGAGAGTAATCATTTTACTCTGCCATAGATTAATTCCATGCTTACAGTTATTTCTTTTATTGTTGAGAAGTCCAACCCCTTCACATCAACTTGAGATGTCATTGGTGTCATTTTAACAAAGTCCATCACCTGCTCTTGATTTACCGGCATTGTATAGCAGATTTTGTTTTTCCCCAGAAGCCTTAAATGGCTTTCTGTATATTCAACAGTGTCTTTATTTGAATAGCTTTTACCTTGCAACTGGCCGGATACCAATGCTCTTATTTCTTTTAAATATTCATCCCCAGGTATTACCTTTATTAATAAACCCTGATTCTTGAGAACTCTTTTAAACTCTTTATAATTGGCGGGCGTTAATACATCAAGTAATATATCCATTGATCTTTCTTTAAAAGGGAGATTTGATAAATCGGCAATGCACCAGTTGATTTCTGCCGGATAATCTGTAGCTAAGGCAATTGCTTCTTTCGAAATATCAAAAGCAAACAGGTTAATGTTTTCTTCCTGGCTTAAATGAAATGAGTAATACCCTTCCCCGCAGCCAATATCAAGCAGATTAACTGATTCCAGCTTTTGTTTTACAGCAAAACCCCTGACAATTTTATTTATTTCTTCAGCAATCGGGAGATAAAATCCCTGATTGAGTATTTCCTTTCTGCTTTCAAATAATTCCTTATTGTAATTTGTTTTTTTAGTTTCATTGATCAGATTAATATATCCTTTTTTCGAAACGTCAAAGGTGTGTTCCTTTTTACAGATAAATCGACCAGATTTGGTTATTTTCATTCTTGTACCACAAATTGGGCAAGCATATGCCTCTTGATTTTTTCTAATAGCAGCAATTGCTCGTTCAAATTTACTTATCTGCATTAAACGCTTTACCCCTTGAATCTTAATATCTTTGTAAAAGAATTTTCATTATTTAAAATTCTTTTACAAAGATATTATCATTATACCATATTTTAGGTCAAAAAAAAAGGCTTGTACCTTATGTCAAGCCAAATTAACCGAATAACCTCAACAATTTATATGATTCTTTCCTTTTCAATAAGTTTTATCACATCTTCAACCTTTAAAAGTTTCCCGTAAGATACTACTTTATTATTAATGACCAGTGCAGGAGTTTGCATCACACCATATTTAGCTATTTCCATTGAATCCCCAATATTTACAACGTTTTCCTCGATCCCCATTATTTTAAGAGCAGCCTTGGTATTTTCGAAAGTATCCGTACTTTTTTTGCAGCAGGCACCTAAAACAATATAATTTGCTTTTTCTATGTCGCCTTTTCCCATGATTACTGCCTCTTCTACATTTTTCAATTTCTTACCAAAATTAAATATTCCCATTTCAAATTCTCCCTTTCTAATAAACAAATACAAATGATATAGCATTAAAAGTATAACCAATAATAATTATTCCGATTGCAACTACACCGATAAAAGTTATGAGTAGTTTTGGTTTAACAACCTTTCGAAGCATAATCATGGAAGGCAATGACAATGCAGTTACAGCCATCATAAAGGAAAGAATCGTGCCTACACCAACCCCTTTATAAAACAGGGCTTCTGCAATTGGAAGGGTTCCAAATATATCTGCATAC
>JAENWI010000442.1 GCA_016650115.1 Peptostreptococcaceae bacterium
AGCCCTGGAATAATCATTCCTGAACCGACAATGAACTTTAGTACGTCACGGTTTTCCGAAGTATCGAGAACTGTTCCTTGGTCGTCTTTCAGTGTGTAGTTCATACTTACAACATGTTTGTCAGAAATCTGCATATTAATAGCCACCTCGAAAAAATTAGATCACAATCCATTATTCCTATAATGAAATCAGTCCCGACAGTGGTTTCACCATCATGACTTGATTCTGTATAAACAACCTTCTATAAAATTCATAATAAATGGATTTATATTGGAGATAAAAGACTATGTTTTAGAAAACTACTAAAAAAATCAGTAAACGGAAAGGGGAGGGTGCACATTTTTACTCTAAGCAACATATTGTGAAGTTGTACACGTGAGTTTTAAAACTTTTAATACTATAAATCCATTTCGGTTGCACCCCCGTGGCTTTATCAAAACGTTTCAATCTATACAGCTTCCAGACTGGAGAGACCTTTTTTTTAATAAAATGGATTCGATACAAACACTTTTTTACGGCTGAATCCTATAAATAGCGCATTCAAGAGCTGTTTTGGCCTCTTATGCCTAATAAGATTGTATCAATGATCACGATAAGACCTCTATCTATGCGTGGTGAATGACACAATAAAATTATTCCTGAAAAAGTACCACTCAAAATTTATATATAGCTGAAATCAGCCCTTATCCTTCTTTCAGAAACTTCATGGTTTCAGCATAGGACTTGTCGCTTTTGACGAAAGCCTCCAGCAGCTCCTTCCTCAATAGCTCTGTTTTTAGCCATGAGATCCTCAAGGGCGGCCAATGCCGAATCGTATCTTCCCTTCTCCCTGACGACTGCATCCTGGGCCTTTGCAATCTTTGCATCAATCGAGTTGAGCGTTTCGTCCATCACATACTCGTTAAAATGTTTTACTCTCAGGAGACAAAGCTTTCAGTGAAAGCCACTATCCTTCTTATCTTATGTATACCACTCAAAATGATTCTTCGCTGCAAGCTCTGTTGCAAAGCGAGGCAGTGTCCTTACAGGATAGACCTCGGTGTGACCCTTGTGTTCCAACATGGGGGTCACAATCCTCCAGGACTCCGTGATCTCCCGCATAGTGGGGAAGAGGCTCTTGTCCCCTTGCAGGATTTTCTGCAAGATCTGCTCGTAGGCTTCCGGGGTATTGGCCCCGAAGGTCTCAGCCTGGTTGAATCTGAACCTCACCGGCTTAGACTTCCAAGAGGTGTTCGGTTGCTTCAGGTTTACGCTGATATCTATGGTCAGTTCAGGATGGATGTTTATGATGACAGCGTTC
>JAENWI010000505.1 GCA_016650115.1 Peptostreptococcaceae bacterium
TATTGCCTGATCCATGCCTCATCAACAACTGTCGCATTTTCATAAGTGTATTGAAATTCTTTCAATACATTCTGCATCAAAGCACCATTTTCAAGTGATGATAATTTTACATTCCACTCTTTATTTAAACTCAATGCACTCTGAGTTAAATTACTGCTGCCAATAATAAAAGAGTAAGAATCCTTTTGTTTGAAAATGTATCCCTTCGCATGAAAATTTCCTTCAGTCACAATACGCAACTCGATATTTTTGAATCCCAATAGCCTTTGCAATGCAACTGGCTCCGTGAAATTCTGATACTGAGAAGTAACGATCTTCCCCTTAATATTCCTCTTATCCAATTCATCTAAGGTGTTTAGTAATGAAGTAACACCACTATTGGTAATAAAAGCTACAGAAAAATAGAACTCATCACATTTTTTGAGTTCTACTTCTATATTTGATAATACTTTCATTCCTCTTTTATGGTCGTTAACCAGTAATCTAGGATTGTATTGCTGAAGTGATGTAAGATTACAGTCAATAAAGCCACTTCTCAGGCTTGTTGATAATTCATCTGAAATACTCATATTGTTATTATCCTTTCACCAAATCATACAACCTGTTATTTACCCACGTCAACAAAACATGTGTAAATTTACTTATTTATTACCTTAGTTAACGAAGTTCTCCCACTCCTTATAAATCGCAAGAAGGTTTTCATCAAGATAAGAAAGTGCTTTCTCTTTTATAGCCTATGCGACGGCAAGGGTCATAATGCTGTCGTTTTGTCGAATCCCTCAATCCCTTCCCCCGCGTGCCTTTCCCGCCCAAAGTGCGCCACCAGGCCCTAGCTGATAAATCCAATTAGTCTCTCCATTATTGATTCCTGGTAACAGGCAATTCCCCTTTCAGCTATCGCTTCTGTGATTTCTCTTAACTCCGGGTGTATTCTCTCTAACTTTGCCCGCACTTTGTCATCACTCACCCTGACTTCCGATGTGATTGATTCATATGTTTCTTTGTCGTAATGAATCAGGGATACGCTGCCGCCAAATCTATAAAGCATCCTGTTTGCAATCGTAATCCCGCCAAAATCAAAGTCTCCATTATAAAAAAGCTTAATATCCGGA
>JAENWI010000012.1 GCA_016650115.1 Peptostreptococcaceae bacterium
AAGGCTTTTCCTTGAATACTGTTTTATAAATTTACATACCGAGAGAGTAACACTTGACCATTTCTCAGGTAATGTAGTAGCTTCCAGATTATATTTGAAATTAGGTTTCCAATATGAAGGAGTTGCACGTAATGCTTCGAAAAAAAATGGAAAATATCATGATTTAAATAAAATGTCTATATTGCGGTCTGAATATTATGAAAAAGTACATAATAAAAGTACATAGACAGTTAGTTGAACAGTTCCAAAGGAGGAGCTGTTTTTTTATGAAATTATTAATCTTTATACTTGACAATTGATTATTTCAAGTTATAATTTTATATAAAACCACTATATATGGTGCATGAATGAATTGTAATGTGTAAATATAGGTTTTTCAAGCTATTTCAACTTATTGTTATTTAGGAGGCAACACATGAATCAGATCAATTCGATCATAAAAAGAGACGGAAGACGGGCAGATTTCAATATTGAGAAGATAGCAGATGCAATCTATAAAGCTGCGCAGGTGCTTGGAGGTAATAATAGAGAAACCGCAATGTATTTGGCCAAACAGGTAGAATTATATATTGCGGAAATAAAACACGTTGATTGTCCAACGGTGGAAGAAGTTCAGGATGCAGTTGAAAAAATATTAATTGATAATGGACATGCTAGGACGGCAAAAGAATTCATACTATATCGGGCAGAGAGAACAAGAGTCAGAGAAATGAATACAAGGTTAATGAAAATTTATGAAGATTTAACTTTTAAGGACGCTGCTGACAATGATATAAAAAGAGAAAACGCAAATATAGACGGAAATACTGCCATGGGAACAATGCTGAAATATGGTTCTGAAGGGGCAAAGCAATTTAATGAAATGTTTGTATTGAATCCGCTTCATTCAAAGGCACATGCAGATGGAGACATTCATATTCATGATTTGGATTTTTTGACGTTGACGACAACCTGCTGCCAGATAGACTTTCAGAAATTATTTAAGGGTGGATTTTCTACAGGGCATGGATTTTTAAGAGAACCTAATGATATTCAAAGTTACTCGGCTTTAGCATGTATTGCCATACAATCCAATCAGAATGATCATCATGGGGGTCAAAGCGTTCCTAATTTTGACTATGGGATGTCGGATGGCGTTAAAAAATCATACAAGAAGCTTTACTGGTCCAACCTTGGAAAAGTAATGAATATCTTATATGATATTGAAGATGGAATTGAAAAAGCCAAAGAAATCGGAAAAGAAATTGAAGCTAAAGAGGGTATTTATCCTGTTATGGCCGATGATAATACTTACAAAGAAAAAGAAGCTGAATATCTGGAACTTATTATTGAACCGAAGGATGTAAAATTACTGCAGGAAAAAGCAAAAAAATATGCAGATCAGGAAATAAAAAGAGCCACTTTCCAGGCAATGGAAGCTTTTGTTCATAATTTAAACACAATGCATTCGAGGGCAGGAGCGCAGGTTCCATTCAGTTCTATTAATTATGGACTGGATACTTCTCTTGAAGGCAGACTGGTAACGGAGAATATTTTACTCGCAACAGAAGCAGGATTGGGAAATGGAGAAACAGCTATCTTCCCAATCCATATATACAGAGTGAAAGAGGGAATTAATTACAATCCAGAAGACCCAAATTATGATTTGTTTAAACTGGCCATGAAAGTTTCCGCGAAACGTTTATTCCCGAATTTCTCATTTATTGATGCGCCATACAATCTTAAGTACTATAAGAAAGGGGATCCTAACTCCGAGGTCGCTTATATGGGTTGTCGTACGCGTGTAATGGCAAATGTTTATGATCCTTCTAAAGAGGTAGTGGGAGGAAGAGGCAATTTGAGTTTCACTTCTATTAACCTGCCAAGAATTGCGATTAAAGCAAATGGAAATATTGAGTCTTTTTTTGAAGAATTAGACCGAAAGCTTGGGCTTGTTGGAGACCAGCTCATGGAGAGATATCAGATAATTGCAACCAAAAAGGTTAAAAATTTCCCCTTCTTGATGGGACAAGGTGTTTGGATAGATTCCGAAAAACTTGGTCCAAATGATTCTGTAGCGGAAATACTTAAAAACGGCACATTAACCGTCGGGTTCATTGGATTGGCAGAATGCCTGAAATGTCTGATAGGTAGTCATCACGGGGAAAGCAAAGAAGCGCAGAATCTTGGATTGAATATAGTTGGATACATGAGGAAAAAAATGGATGAACTTGCTGAACAAACTAAGTTTAACTATTCATTAATTGCAACTCCGGCTGAAGGATTATCCGGAAGATTTGTCAGGATAGACAAAAAGAAGTTTGGTGTTATTGAAGGCGTTACGGACAGGGATTATTACACAAATTCGTTCCATGTACCTGTTTATTACGATATATCTGCTTTCGATAAGATCAAAATAGAAGCACCTTATCATGCACTGACGAATGCTGGTCATATTACCTATGTAGAACTGGATGGCGACCCATGCAAGAATCTTGATGCTTTTGAAAGAATAGTTCGCTGCATGAAAGAAAATGGAATTGGATACGGATCAATTAATCATCCCGTTGACAGAGATCCTGTCTGTGGATATACAGGAATAATTGACAACGAATGTCCGCAATGTAAAAGACAAGAAGAAACAGGTGACGTAGGTTTTGAAAGAATCAGACGAATTACGGGTTATCTGGTAGGTACGATGGATAACTGGAATGATGCAAAAACAAAGGAAGAACAGGAAAGAGTAAAGCATAAAACAGAAGAGGGATATGAAGTAATATGAAGAATGTTGAAAATACAATACAAATTGCAGGGGTAGTGAAAGAGTCCATAGTGGATGGGCCCGGCTTAAGATTTGTTGTATTTGCGCAAGGCTGCCCACATCATTGTGAAGGGTGTCACAACCCGGCAACCCATGATTTTAATGGAGGATATGCTTGTGAATTGGAGACGATAACCAACGCAATTGATAAGGACCCGATTTTGTCAGGCGTTACATTTAGCGGAGGAGAACCTTTTCATCAGGCAGAAGCGTTTTATTCTCTTGCCTTGAAATTAAAAGACAAAGAGTTGAATTTATTGTCATTTTCAGGGTATACTTATGAAGAATTGGTCAGCAAGGGAAAGAAAAATGAGTATGTCCTCAAACTGCTTAATCTATTGGATTTACTGATTGACGGCAGGTTTATTCTGGAGGAAAGAGATTTAACTTTAAATTTCAAAGGGAGCCGTAACCAAAGGTTTATTGACTTAAATCAGACGAGAGAGACAGGCAAAATAGTTGAAATTTCATGATTGGGGAATTTATCAAAAAAACACTTGTGTAATATCGATTAAATGTGTTATAATATCTTTTGTTCGGATAACGCAAAATATGAAGGATTAACAGCTTTAAAGCTTAAGATATTAAAGGAGGTGCGGTAGATGTCAAGAAAATGTGAAGTATGTGGTAAGGGCCAGGTTTCTGGTAATAATGTATCCCATTCAAATAGACACACTAGAAGAAAATGGAATGCTAACATTCAAACAGTCAGAGTTTTAGATAAAGGATCTGTCAGAAAAGCCAATGTGTGCACAAGATGCATCAGATCAAACAAAGTAAACCGTGCTATCTAATTTATTAATTAAGGACCTGCATTGCAGGTCCTTTTTTTATGTGTTAAAATAATCTTATATTTCAAAAAGGAGAAATGAATTGTTTTATAAGATAGAAACTGAAGATGGATATATATCAATTGAAAAAACTGTAATTGGAAAGATTATTATTGAAGAAGTAAAAAACTTTGATGGTAAAGTTTTAATTTCTAACCATAAAGGCAGGGTTCCAGGTATAGTTTCCAAAATAGGTGGGCTGGATGATATTAGCCACCTTGAGATAATTATGGGAACAAAAGGATTAGACGTAAGGGTTTATATTGTTATACGGTTTGGTTCAAGCATTGGTAAGGTAACAAACCAGCTGATTGACGGTATTCAGGAAAAAATTAAGGAACTGACTGCTGTTGAAGCAAATAGTGTTGCTGTTATTGTTACTGGAATTATATCAAAGCAGTTTTCAAAAAGGAATATTGAGGTTAAACGTTAAATGAATCTGTATGGAAGTGTTGGACAAATCAAGGGTGTTGGCACCAAAAAATTAGCAGCTTTGAAAAAAATGAATATACATACTGTAGAAGATTTGATTTTCAACTATCCTCGGGATTATCAGGATCTTAGCAAAGTAACACAAATTTCAAAATTAGAAATGAACTGCAGCACATTAATTAAAGCAAAGGTTGATTTAATCATCAAAGGGAATACCGGATATAAGAAAAAACAAACTTTAAAAATACTTGTAAGCGATGATACGGGTGTGCTTGAGATTGTTTTTTTTAATGCAAAATATATAATGGACTATTTCAGAGTGAACGAAGAGTATGATTTTTACGGCAAAATAACAGACGAATACGGAAAAATTAAAATGAGCCATCCAGAATATTTTAAAAGCCTTGGGAATGAAAGCCTAGGCATATTGCCTGTATATTCATTAACCTTTGGAATTTCTCAATCTGAAATCAGGAAATGGCAAAAGGAATGCATCTGGCTTGTTACAGAAATTGAAGATTATTTACCAAAAGAAGTAATTAACAGAAACAGACTTTGCGATCTGCAGTATGCATTGATGAACATTCATCAGCCAAAGGATGGCATAAAACTGCGTGAAGCCAAATACAGATTAATATTTGATGAATTATTTTGTCTTCAGGCAGGTCTCTTGTCTATAAAGTTGAGAGATTTATCTGAAACAAGATCAATTGTTTATTCCAAAGATATAAAATTTCAAGACTATATAAAGACTTTATCATTTAAACTGACTGAAGCGCAGTACAAAGTGCTGGAAGAAATAAATCAGGATATGGAAAGCATGAAGCCAATGAATAGACTTATACAAGGAGATGTAGGTTCTGGTAAAACTGTAGTAGCAGAAGCGACTATTTATAAAGCAGTAAAAAGCGGATATCAGGCTGCACTGATGGCGCCTACAGAAATCCTTGCAAAGCAGCATTACCAAGGTTTAAAAAGAAATTTTGAGCCTCACGGCATAAGAGTAGGCTTCCTTAGCGGCAGCATGAAAGTGAAAGAACGCAGAGAAACTCTTCATGCTCTTGAAAAAGGCTTGATACATGTTCTAGTTGGAACACATGCTATTATTCAGACAGGTGTGGAGTTCAATAAACTGGGACTTGTAATAACAGATGAACAACATAGATTTGGGGTTCATCAAAGGATTTCACTGGCATCTAAAGGAGAAAATGTTGACATCATGGTCATGACTGCAACACCAATACCAAGAACCTTAGCAGTCATTATTTACGGAGATCTGGATATTTCAATTATTGACCAGATGCCTCCTGGAAGAAAGGAAATAATTACCAGGGGAACAGACTCAAAAGGAAGAAATCTAGCATATGAATTTCTCGAGAAGGAAATAGAAAAAGGCAGACAAGCTTATGTAGTTACTCCATTAATAGAAGAATCTCAATCATTAAATGCTGTATCTACTGAAGAAGTTTTTGATGAACTTAAAAATAGATGGGGAAACAAGAAGATTGAAGTCCTCCATGGAGATATGAAGCAGGCTGATAAGAACAGAATTATGGAAGAATTTTATCAAGGAACTATCCAGATACTGGTTGCTACGGTAGTAATAGAAGTAGGAATAAACGTTCCCAACGCCTCTGTTATGCTGATAGAAAATGCGGAAAGATTTGGACTTGCTCAACTTCATCAACTGAGAGGAAGGGTTGGAAGAGGGGAAGATCAGTCTTATTGTCTGCTGATTAATAATGGAAAAACAGAAATTTCCATGCAAAGAGAAAACATAATGGTTTCATCTTCTGACGGGTTTTATATTGCAGAAAAAGATCTGGAATTAAGGGGACCGGGAGAATTTTTTGGTACAAGACAGCATGGACTGCCAGATCTGAAAATTGCTGATTTAATAAAGCATATTAAAATTTTAAATCTTGTCAGAGAGGAAGCGAAGTTGGTATTGAAAAATGACCCGTTTTTGACAGATAATGATAATGAAAAACTGAGAATTAAAGTAGAGAAGATGTTTAATAGTGAAGAGGACTTTAGTTTGAGTTTATAAAGGAGAAAAAATTGAGAATTATTTCAGGGAATTTAAAGGGGAGAAGGCTTAATACGCCAAGAAATAATAAAATAAGACCAACAACAGATAAGGTTAAGGAATCAATATTCAGCATGTTGATGCCTTATATAGAAGATGCAGTTGTTATAGACCTTTTTTCCGGTACCGGCAATCTTGGTCTTGAAGCAATAAGCCGCGGAGCAAAACATTGTTATTTTGGAGACAACGAAAGAGAAAGTCTTTTGCTTACTAAAGACAATATAATATATTGCAAAGTGGAAAATCAGGCCACTATAATATCCGGTGAATTTGAAAGAGTTCTTGAAAGAATCAGTGAAAAGGCAGATGTAATATTTCTGGACCCTCCATACAAGGCCGGTTTGCTTGAAAGATGCCTGAAAAAGATTGAAGAATTAAGCATTTTATCAGAGGATGGAGTTATTGTCATAGAACATGGCAAACGAGAAATCCTTGAGGATCAAATAGGTATATTCACTAAAATGAAAGAAAAAAGATATGGAACCATTCTTGTCAGTGTATTTAATATCTCAAAAAAATAATATGGTATATTGAATATTTATATGATAGAATATTGTTGCAGATGTCGAAAAAGGAAGGAAATTAACATATGAGTAAGAAAGCACTATATGCTGGCTCATTTGATCCGTTAACGAATGGTCATTTGGATTTAATCTATAGAACAGCCAATTTATGCGATAAACTTGTTGTGGGCATTATTGAGAATCCACAAAAAAAGGCATATTTTACAATAGATCAAAGAAAAAAGATGATTGAAGACGAAACAAAAAACATGGATAACATTGAAATTGTAAGCTTTGCAGGTCTTTTAGCAGACTATGTCAATAATAACGGTTTTAATATAGTCGTTAGAGGGCTCAGAGCCACAATGGATTTTGAATATGAAATACAAATGGCGCAGATGAATGCCAGGTTATATAATAAAAATGTGGAAACGATATTTCTAATGACAAACCCCAAATACTCGTTTATTAGTTCAAGTATGATAAAAGAAGTTTTTTCTCTTAAAGGGGATATTTCCGGTTTAGTGCCAGAAAACGTTCTTGAATATATGAAAAAAATAAGCAGGAGGTAGAAAATGAAAATTTTAGAGTTATTAGATGAATTGGAAGAAATAATCGAAACGGGTACAGGCCTCATATTAACAGGTAAAATTATGATTGATCCTGATGATGTACTGGATATAATAAAAGAAATACGTTCGGATCTTCCTGAGGAAATAGAGCAGGCCAAATGGATCAAAGCTGAAAGGCAGAAAATTATCGAAGAAGCTAAAACAGAATATGAAACTGTCCTAAGAGACGCTCAAAGGCAAGCAGACATATTAATTGAAAATGATGAAATTACCCTAAAAGCAAAAGCAAAAGCAGAAGACATTCTTCGCAATGCTGAGGCAACTGCAAAACATCTTAAATTAAGCACTTTTGACTATATAGATGGGATATTGTTTAATTTTGAAGAAAAAATGGACCAAATGAATGCGGAGCATTTCATGAGTATGTTCAATAACATTGAAAAAACCTTTGATACCATCGGTTCTACTATTTCAGCAAATCGAACAGAAATAAAAGATCTGGCATATAATACGCAAATGGATATTAAGGAGTAATTATAAAGAGATGAAAGTTCTTGGAATAATAGCGGAATATAATCCGTTCCATAACGGCCACCTGTATCATCTTAGAGAATCTAAGAAAAATACAGGGGCTGATTTTGTTATTGCTGTGATGAGCGGCAATTTTGTTCAAAGAGGAGAACCTGCTCTTATCAATAAATGGGAAAGAGCAAAAGTCGCGGTAGAGAATGGAATTGATCTAGTCATTGAATTACCTGTTGCCTTTGCATGTAATAATTCGGAGCTATTTGCCAGAGGAGCTGTTGAAATATTGAATGGTCTTGGCTGTGTCACTCATATCTCTTTTGGAAGCGAGGAAGGAACACTTGATAATCTTAAAATGATTGCGAGAGTATTAGCGACAGAAAATGAGGTTTTCAAGGAAGTTCTAAAGGAAAATCTGCAAACTGGAAGTTCTTTTGCAAAAGCCAGAGAACGGGCTGTTAATTCGGCTGCCGGGATGAATTTTTCTGGAATAATAAAAGGTTCAAATAATATTCTTGCTATAGAATATTTAAAGCAGCTTGAATTAACGAAAAGTAATATGATTCCTGTTACATTAAAAAGGAAGGGGCCAGCGTATAATGACAAAGAGGCATTTGGAGATTTCGCAAGTGCAACTCTCATACGTGACATTCTTAAAACCCAAGGTGATGCTTGTTCATATATTCCGGAGGTTACTTTGAATTCCATAAAAAAACAGGGCGCGTTATTATACTTAGAAGACTTTTACCAGTTAATTTTTGGCAAATTACTTCAGATTCCCAATAATGAATTGAAGGGAATGTATTCCGTTTCTGAAGGGCTGGAAAACAGAATTAAAAATCAACTCCGAAGATCAGATGACATACAAAAATTAATAGAAACAGTTTGTTCTAAAAGATATACAGAGACAAGGATTAAAAGAGTGTTGATACATAGCCTTTTAAACCTTGATAAGCTTAAAATTAACGAAATAATTAACAATAAAATTAACTATTGCAGAGTGTTGGGGTTCAGTGGTAATGGAGCAAAATTATTAAAACGAATCAAGAAGGATCAATTAAATGATTTGCAGATAATAACAAATATAAACAAAGAAATAGATGCTCAGGATAAAAGGTGGCTGTTATTGAATTATGATGTTCTTTCATCAGACCTGTACAATCTTGTTGCAAAGGCAAATATTTATGAAAATTCTGACTATGTTGTAAAACCTTATTATTAAATTAGCCTTGAAATATATAGGATTTAGAGTATAATAATACTAGTGTTAAATATGCAGTTATATTGCATAAAGTTATATTAAAGTGGAGGAAAATTATAAATGAATGTATTAGTAATCAATTGTGGCAGTTCATCTTTAAAATATCAGGTTCTTGATATGCGTACTGAAAGCATGTTAGCCAAAGGTCTTGTTGAAAGAATCGGAATTGAAGGATCAGTAATAATTCACGAAAAAACAGGGGATAGCGAAAAGTTTAAACTTGAGGTTCCAATGGCCAATCATACCGAAGCTATTGCACACGTTTTGGAAGCCATTACCAATCCTGAGCATGGCGTTGTTAAATCTATGGATGAAATAGGCGCTGTCGGCCATCGAGTGGTGCATGCCGGCGAAAAATACTGCTCATCAGTTGTTATTACTCCTGATGTAATAAAAGCTTTAGAAGAGTGCATTCAATTAGCACCATTGCATAATCCTCCGAATCTTGCCGGGATAGCAGCTTGCAAAGCACTAATGCCAAATACGCCGATGGTTGGAGTTTTTGATACAGCATATCATCAGACCATGCCTCCAGAATCATATATTTATGCAATTCCTTATGAATATTATGAAAAATACCGTATTAGAAGATACGGATTCCACGGAACAAGTCATAAGTATGTCGCAGAAAGAGCAGCTGAAATTCTTGGGAAAAATATAAAAGATCTTAAACTGATTACCTGCCATTTGGGAAATGGAGCTTCGGTTACAGCTATAAAGAATGGTAAATCCATTGATACTTCCATGGGGTTCACTCCTCTTGAAGGCTTGGTAATGGGAACTCGATCGGGAGATATAGATCCTGCTATCTCTACTTTTATAAGTGATAAAGAAAATCTGAAACCAGGAGAAATAAATGATATTTTAAATAAAAAATCAGGTGTTCTTGGTATTTCAGGAGTCTCCAGCGATTTTAGGGATTTGGAAACAGCTGCTGAAGATGGAAATGAAAGAGCAATACTTGCATTAAAAGTATTTGCCCACAAGGTTAGATTCTATATTGGAGCATATATCGCTGAAATGAATGGGGTAGATGCAATCATATTTACCGCAGGCGTTGGTGAAAATGATATAGGAATGAGAGATATTATTTGTTCGGAGCTAGAAAATCTTGGCATTAAAATTGACTTATTAAAGAACAAGGTACGAGGTAAGGAAACAATCCTTAGTGCAGATGATTCGAGAATTAAAATCATGCTAATCCCAACAAATGAAGAATTAATGATCGCAAGAGATACTTTTAACTTATGTAAGTAAAAATATTTGTTGACATGTAGTTTCTCTAAGTATATAATCGTTATGTTGCATTTATTGCAATTGACATGTTTATTTACATAGAAACGAGCAAAAGGAGGTGTAGAATATGGCAGTTCCAAAGAGGAAAACGTCAAAGGCTAGAAGAGATAAAAGAAGAGCGCCCAATATGAAAATGACATTACCTGGATTATCAGTATGTCCTAAATGCCAAGAGGTTAAGCTTCCACATAGAGTTTGCCCGAATTGCAATTACTACGATGGTAAGGAAGTTATTGCTTCCGAAGCATAATATGTAGCATAAAGGTTTTATCAAAATGGTCAAATAAAAACGCTGGAATTTAATTCCAGCGTTTTTTTATTTATATATTAAGTTATAATTGATTTAAAGGCTCTGCTGTTTCATTAATTCCTCTGCAATTTGCACTGCATTTGTTGCTGCACCCTTTCTGATGTTGTCAGCAACCACCCACATATTGATACCATGTTCAACAGAAAAGTCTCTTCGGACTCTGCCTACAAATACTTCATCTTTTCCAGTTGCATTTATTGCCAGCGGATAAACACTGTTGTCCGGATCATCCTGAAGAACAATACCAGGTGAGGAGGCCAGCAGTTTTTTTACTTCTTCGATATCAAACTCTTTCTCAAACTCAACATTAATTGATTCGCTATGACAACTATAAACAGGAACTCTAACTGTTGTAGCTGTAACCTTTATAGAATCATTACCAAGAATTTTATGCGTTTCCTGAATCATTTTCATTTCTTCTTTTGTGTATCCGTTTTCAAGAAAAACATCAATCTGAGGTAAACAATTGTTTGCAATAGGATGTGGATAGGCTTTAAGCAAGTCATTGCCTGCAAGGCCCTCCTTTAAATCGTTGATTCCTTTTAAACCGGAGCCTGAAACCGCCTGATAGGTTGAATATACAATTCTTTTAATGACGTATTTATCATGCAGGGGTTTTAAAGGAACGACAGCCTGAATTGTTGAACAATTTGGATTTGCTATGATTCCTTTATTCCAGGAGATATCTTTAGCATTTACTTCAGGGACAACTAAAGGCACGTTTTTATCCATTCTCCAGGCGCTGCTGTTATCAACAACGATTGTGCCATGAGCAGCTGCAATAGGAGCAAATTTCTCGCTTGCAGCACCTCCTGCTGAAAATAAGGCGATATCAATTGGCTTGTCAAAAGAATGTTCTGTCAATTCTTCTACAAGATAATCTTTGCCTCTAAATTTTAAGGTGGTTCCTGCAGATTTAGCTGAAGCCATCATATATAAATTCTCAAAAGGAAAGTTTCTTTCCTCCAGCACTTTTAAAAATGTACTTCCTACCAGCCCGGTTGCACCAACAATAGCTAAATTCGGTTTCTTGTTCATAGTAAATCCTCCCATATATTAATTTAATTATATAAAAATGTATAGACTTAATAATATCATATATTTCATGAAAAATGAACAATTCTTTTACTGTTTTGTATATTTTTTTTAAGGTTGATATGTTATAATGTATATTGAGTTTTTTCATATAGAGGGGGATTAGGATTGAGTATATTTGAGGCAGTTTTATTAGGATTAGTTCAGGGTTTGGCAGAATTTTTACCAGTCAGCAGCTCGGGACATTTAGCACTTTTACAGCATTTTTTTGGAATTGAAGGAGAAAATGTTCTTGCATTTGCAGTATTGCTTCATGTAGGTACTTTAGTTTCTGTTTTCATTGTGTACTGGAACGATATTTATCATCTTTTCATTGAACTGGGTTCTGTAACCAGGGATATTTTCACGGGCAAAGGACTTCGGATGAATCTGAATCCAACAAGGAAACTTGGGATTATGATTATTGTAGCAACAATACCAACTGCACTTATAGGACTTTTATTTAAAGATGTGTTTGCAGCCATGTATTTATCACTTATGGCGATAGGCGTTGGATTGCTGGTCACAGGAACTGTTCTCTGGTTATCAGAACGACTTGTCAAAGGAACTAAACAGATTGGAGAAATGAAGTTCATACATGCTGTCCTGATTGGGATATGTCAGTCAATCGCAATAAGTCCGGGTGTTTCCAGATCGGGGGCTACACTGGTTGGTGGTTTGTTTTCAGGTCTTGACAGAAATTTAGCCGTTAAATTCGCATTTTTAATATCAATTCCATCCATCCTTGGATCTGTGATCATTGAAGCTCCAGATGCTTTTCGCGGGGGAATTTCTATGGATTTAGCATTCCCGATAATAATAGGCGTTATTGTTGCTGCAGTTTCAGGTTTTTTCGCTATTAAAACTATGATTAAAGTTGTATCAAATAAAAAATTGTATTATTTTTCATTTTACACTTGGGCTTTGGGAACCATCGTTATAGCTTACACAATATTTATGGGGTAAGGTAATTATTATGGCACAAACAAAAAGAAAACCAGGAAGACCAAAGGGCAGCACAAATCATAAGACGAAATATAAAAGACAGAATGAAGAAAAATTGAACAAATCAAATGTGGGAAACAGAGTAAAAGATGAAATCTGGTCGATCATATTATTTGGCATTGGAATATTTCTTATTATTTCATTACAAACCAAGGCAGCAGGTGAATTCGGTGAAATTATAGCGAATGTTTTGAAGGGCTCATTTGGGATGATCGCCTTTATTTTGCCTTATTATTTAATCCTGTTCGGGGTATTATTATTTGCGCAAAGAACGACACATGTGAACAGCCGGTCCTTAGTATTTATCATTACCATTTTTCTGATGCTTACATTAATTAATTCGGGCAGATATATTAATTTAAGCGAAATTGCTGTTAATATGGATGGGTTAAAAGCTGTATACTCTGCCGGTGAAGGTGAGGGCGGACTGTTCGGCATGTATGCCGGTGCATTGCTGGTTAAAATATTCGGCAAAACAGGACTATATATTATTTCAATTGTAACCATTATAGTATCATTAATGCTTGTTGTTAACACCCCGCTTTCACAATTTATTGATACTCTGAAAGAAAAACGCAGGGTTAAAAAAGATGCAAGAATTATCTTAAATGAACAAGTCGATGCAGAAATAGATGAAGAATTAAAAAATAACGTAAGAGCCGGGTTTAAACCTAAAACCCCTCAGAGTCTTGCTAAAACTGAAACCACATCTTTTTTAAAGAAACCGTCGGTTTTGTCTGAAACATCAGGTAATATGACAGCTGGACAACTTAAAATACTGGATTATATGAAGGACGATGATCTTTTTGGTTCTGAGGAAATAAAAACCTCCGGTAAAATTACTAATTCTCAGGCAGCCACAGCAAATTTAGCCAATGAAGAAATAAAAACGACGGGGGGGAGTGAAGCTTATAAAGGCTTCAAACTACCGCCAATTGATATTTTGAAAAAGTTAAAAGTTTCTGATTTGAATTCCAGCACATCGGAGTTGAAAGCAAAAGCGGAAAAGCTGGAACAGACATTGCAGAATTTTAACGTGAATGCAAAGGTTGTACAAGTGACACAGGGCCCTGCAATCACAAGATATGAGATTCAGCCTAGCGTTGGTGTTAAAGTGAACAGCATTGTCAGATTAGCTGATGATATTGCTTTGAATTTAGAGGCTAAAAGCATCCGTATAGAAGCGCCTATTCCTGGAAAAGCGGCAGTTGGCATTGAAGTTGAAAATGAAAGAGTGAATTTGGTTTCCATCAGAGAACTGATAGAATCGAAAGAGTTTAAGGCATCTAAATCCAAGATTTCATTTGTTGTGGGCAAGGATATCGGCGGTAATCCAATTGTTTCTGACTTAAAAGCGATGCCACATTTATTAATTGCCGGTTCTACGGGTTCGGGAAAGAGTGTGGCAATTAACAGTATTATTCTTAGCATGCTATATAAGGCAAAACCCGATGAAGTGAAATTTGTATTAATCGACCCAAAAGTAGTTGAACTCGGAGGATACAACGGGATTCCGCATCTCTTGATACCAGTGGTGACAGAGCCTAGCAAAGCGGCAGCCGCATTAAACTGGGCAGTAGCAGAAATGACCAACAGATATAAAAAATTTGCAGATGAGAGCGTAAGAGATCTGGAGTCATTCAATGAGACTGTTATCTTTAATGGAGAAGAAGAAAAAGTGCTGCCTCAAATTGTAATCGTCATTGATGAACTGGCAGACCTTATGATGGCTGCACCTTCACAGGTGGAGGAATCAATATGCAGGTTGGCGCAAATGGCAAGAGCAGCAGGGATGCATTTAATTGTTGCAACCCAGAGACCTTCCGTTGATATTATTACAGGCGTAATAAAAGCTAATATACCATCAAGAATTGCCTTTGCAGTTTCTTCTCAGTTTGATTCACGAACCATTCTGGATATGGGCGGTGCAGAAAAACTGGTTGGAAAAGGAGATATGCTGTTTAATCCGCTTGGTATGGCAAAGCCAATCAGAGTTCAAGGAACCTATGTCTCTGACGGAGAAGTGAAGGGCGTAATCAATTTTCTTAAAAACCAGGGTATTGAAGCGGAATATTCAAAAGATGTGATGAACACCATTGATAAAGTGAACTTGTCAGCGAATGAAGATTCCAGTAATGATGATGACCTTCTCCCTGAGGCTATCGAAACAGTTATTAAGGCAGAACAGGCATCTGTTTCAATGATACAGAGAAGATTCAGGGTGGGCTATAACAGGGCCGCAAGAATGATTGACATGATGGAGGACAGAGGAATCATCGGGCCGGCTGACGGAAGCAGGCCAAGACAGGTTTTGATGAATGAAGAGGAACTTTTAGAATTACATAAACGTATGAAAGATTTGGAGATTTAATGAAAATATATATTGAAACCTTAGGATGCCCTAAAAATGTAAATGATTCTGAAATGGCTGCAGGAATACTTGAAAAGTCCGGACATGAAATAATGAATAATCCTGATCATGCTGAAGTTATTATTGTAAATACTTGTGGTTTTATTAATGATGCGAAGAAAGAATCTATCGGCAAAATATTCGAAATGTCAGAATTGAAATCAAAGGAAGGAATGCTGGTGGTTTCTGGTTGTCTTTCTCAAAGATATGGAGATGATTTATATAAAGATATGCCCGAAGTTGATCTTTTCATTGGTGTAAACGAGTACGAAAAATTACCTGGGTTAATAGAATTCCATACAAAAGGGAAAAGAACAAAAGAAATCGGTATGAATGAAAATGAATACAAAGAGCTTAAATACAGAAAAAAACTTGCAAATGGAACCACGTCAACCATAAAAATTTCTGAAGGTTGTGATAATGTATGTGCATATTGTGTGATACCCCAGATCAGAGGATCTTACAGAAGCCGAAAAATGGAAGCTATTATTGATGAAGCTGAGTTGCTGGCAAATGATGGATGCAAAGAACTTATACTTATTGCTCAGGATGTGACCACCTACGGAATAGATTTGTATGACGGATTCAGGCTTCCTGAATTATTGCGGGAACTTTGCAAAATAGAAAAGATCCAATGGATCCGGCTTATGTACTGCTATGAAGACAGAATTACAGATGAACTTATACGTGTAATAAAAGAAGAAGACAAGATATGCAATTATCTGGATATACCATTACAGCACGCCAGTAACACCATTCTTAAATCTATGAACAGAAGGTCAACCAATACAAGCATAAGGGATACCATCGGAAAGCTGAGAAAGGAAATCCCCGACATTCATATCAGAACCACTTTTATTACCGGCTTCCCCGGGGAAACAAAGGAAGACTTCGATGAGCTGTATGAATTTGTAAAAACAATGAAATTCAACAGGCTAGGCGTTTTTGCTTACTCAAAGGAAGAAAACACCCCTGCTGCCAAGATGAAAAAGCAGGTTCGCAACGATATAAAGGAAAAACGGAAAGACGCTCTAATGAGGCTGCAACTGGAAATCTCACTAAACCAAAACATGGAAAAAACCGGCAAAATATTTGATGTAATAGTGGATGAGATAGATGAAGATGGTTCCTACATAGGAAGAACCAGATATGATGCTCCTGAAATAGACAACTCGGTTATTTTTACTTCTGAAAGAAATCTAAAGCCGGGAGACATGACAAAAGTGAAAATAACGGATGCATTTGACTATGATTTAGTCGGAATGGAGGTTTTAATATGAATTTACCAAACAAACTGACAGTCGCAAGATTCATTGCAGTCCCTATATTTATAGGCGTGTTTATGCAGGGGTATCATTATATGTCAGCAATTATTTTTATTGCTGCATCTTTTACTGATTATCTGGACGGAAAAATTGCCAGAAAATATAATCTTGTAACGAACTTTGGAAAAATCATGGATCCCCTTGCGGATAAAATCCTGGTAATATCTGCCTTGGTTTGTCTGGTGGATTCAGGACAAGTGGCAGCATGGATGCTGATTGTAATACTGGCAAGAGAGTTTACCGTAACAGGATTACGGACTGTAGCCGCTGCGCAAGGGATTGTTATTGCAGCAGGAATGACCGGGAAAATTAAAACTGTACTTCAAATGATTGCCGTCCCTTTATTAATTATTCAAAACTGGCCGTTTTCAATTGTGGGAATACCAATGGCGGATATAATGTTATGGGCGTCTGTTATTATGACAATCGTGTCCGGGACAGAGTATGTATATAAAAACAGACAAGTTTTTTCAATGTAATAAATTCAAAATATCAATTTGACAGGAGAATTATATGAAAGCAGCAATACTTAGCGTAGGAACGGAATTATTATTTGGCCAGACTATTAATACAAACGCAGCCTATCTGTCTCAGCAGTTAAACCTTCTGGGATTTGATGTCATGTACCACTATACAGTTGGGGATAACCCTAAAAGGCTTGAAGAGATCATTGGTGCAGCTTTTAAAGATTGTGATTTAGTCATAACCACGGGTGGACTTGGACCAACTCAGGATGATTTAACTAAAGAAGTTGTCTGTGAATTTTTTAATGATGCAATGATCACTGATGAAAAAACACTGGAATGGCTGGAATCATATTTTATTAAGCTCCATAGAATCATGACAGAAAATAATAGAAAACAAGCCAATATGCCTTCAAGGGCTATTATTTTTGATAATGATGCAGGAACAGCTCCAGGGTTTGCACTTGAAGATAAAAAAAAGATTATTATTTGTCTTCCCGGGCCGCCACGAGAAATGACAAGGATGTTTCAGCAGAAGGCATTGCCATATCTGGAAAAGAAAACAAACGAAGTGATTTATTATAGAATGATTAGAACCTTTGGCATTGGAGAATCAC
>JAENWI010000034.1 GCA_016650115.1 Peptostreptococcaceae bacterium
ATTACAGAAATATCCCTTGCAACAGCGAGCACTCCGATTATTTGACCTTCATTGTCTTTATACGCGGATACATTATATAAAACACGAATGGATGATCCATTGATATGTTTGAGATAAAGTTCATAATCAACGACATTGCCAGTATCAAAAACTTGTTTATATCCAGCGCGAGCCTTGTCAGTCTCGGTAAAGTATTCTGAAAAGTCCGTGCCGATTATCTTTTCTCTAGGAAGCCCCGTAGCCTTTTCAGTTGCAGCATTGACATCTGTTATTATACCATCCGGTCCCATCGTTACGAGGGGGTCAAGGCTTGCTTCGAGCAAGTTGCGGTTATATTTCCACCTTTTATTTGCTGTTTCCTCTTGAACTTCTTTTGCAAATAATTCTCTGGCTCGTTTTTCTTTCCCATTGTTTTTTTCCATATTCTTACCTCCAATCAATCATTCTTCTGACTCAGAAGCCATGAATCAATTTCATTTGAGTAGTGTTCAGACGCCCTCTCAAGCTTTGATTTTGTTGATGACAAAACCAATTGATAGGAGCTGTAATAGCTGACGGCCGATTCAATACAATCAGTAGGCTGATAAGGCATACCAAAGTAATTAAAAAAAATATTACATAAATATCATAAACCATTTGGTTCCAAACAACAATAGAATGTTTACGAATAGAAAAAACCCGCAACTCAACAATCCTTTAAAACCTAACCTACTTATGACAGACAAAAAAGAAAGGTTTCCAGCAATCGGAGATTGTTACCGAAAGTCTAGAAACCTTTGATTTGAGCCTTTTAGTGTCAATTTATTTATCTTCGCGTGACATCAGGACTACCGTCTCAACATGTTTTGTATTGGGGAAATTATCATAGGCTTTAATAGTTTTTACTTCATAACCATAATAATTCATGTATTTTAGATTATCCGTCAAACTTTTTGGATTACATGAAATGTATAAAATTTGCTTTACCCCATAAGAGACAATTTTTTCTAAAGCCTTCTGGTGTATACCGACTCTAGGCGGATCAACCACAATGACATCCGGCTGTTCCTCAATACTGTCCAGTACATCAAATACATCTCCAGCGATAAATTCACAGTTATCTAATCTGTTAAGTTTCGCATTAATTCTTGCTGCATCTACTGCTTCTTCGATTATTTCAACACCAATGACTTTTTTTGCTTTTAGGGCAAGAGTTTGAGTAATGGTTCCTGTACCGCAATACAAATCATAAACAATTTTATCGTCAAAATTATCGATTAGTGACAAAGCTTCTTTGTAAAGTCTCTCAACTGCTTCAACATTGGTTTGAAAAAAAGAAAAGGCGCTAACTTTAAAATCCAGCCCCATTATTTTTTCGGAATAGTAATCTTGCCCGTGCAGCACCTTTAGACTGTCACAATAAGCGAAATCTGCCACCCTGTCATTTATTGTGTGAACAATACCAACAATTTTATTATTTAAAGATAAATTAAGCAGTAAATCTACAAAATCTTTTTCATCTAACTGATTTTGGGATGAAGTGACAAGATTAATTAATAATTCTTTTGTCCTTTCTCCTTTACGTATAATAAGATTTCTTACAAACCCAGTGTGTAATTTTTTGTGGTAATGCGTATACTCCTTCATATTACAAAATTCCAAAACCTCTTTTAGAATAGTATTAAAGTCCTGATCTACAAGCTGACACTCATCAACAGTAACTATTGACATAAATCTGCCCTTTTGATGCATTCCCAAAGTCATTTCACCGTCTTTAGCCATATTACCAAAAGTAAATTCCATTTTATTTCTGTAACCAAACAGTTTAGGGCTTGCTTCAATATCAAAATATTTATCATAGTGTATGTTTTTTTCTTTAAGAAGGGCTAAAACCTCTTCGTTTTTTATCTCCAGCTGTCTGGAATATTCTACGCCTTGATGTGTGCAACCGCCACAAAAGTCATTATGTTTACATATATTCATTCTCTCTCCCATTTAAAATTTACCATATTTATCGTAAAATTCTTTTTTATATTCTAGGAATCTGTCTTCCTCAATTGATGTTCTAATTTTTTCCATCATTTTTACCAAAAAATGCAAATTGTGTTCTGTTAAAAGCATAGATGATAATATTTCATTTGACTTGAATAAATGTCTTAAATAAGCTCTCGAATAATTTTTGCAGGTGTAACAGTCACATTCATCATCTAATGGTGAAAAATCTTTTTCGTGTTTTGCATTTTTTATGGCCACTTTACCATGAGATGTCATTGCTGCACCATTTCTCGCTATTCTCGTAGGAAGAACGCAGTCAAACATATCAATTCCCCGTTCAACACCTTCAAATAAACAATCCGGGCTGCCAACGCCCATCAGGTATCTTGGCTTATTTTCTGGTAAATAATCAACGCTGTAGTCAAGAACCTCATACATTAAAGGCTTTGGTTCTCCCACACTTAATCCACCGATGGCATAGCCAGGCAAATCTAAAGCAACAATACCTTTTGCGCTTTCTAATCTTAGATCCTGATACATTCCTCCCTGCATAATCCCGAATAAAGATTGTTCAGATGTATTTTTGTGTGCATCCTTACATCTCTCCAACCATCGGGTTGTTCTTTCCAATGATTTTTCCACATAATCTCGATCTGCTGGATAGGGAGCACATTCATCAAATGCCATTATTATATCGGCACCTAAATCATTTTGTATTTCAATCGACTTCTCAGGCGAAAGCATATGGCTGGAGCCATCGATATGAGATCTAAAGTTAACACCTTCTTCAGTTATTTTTCTCAAGTCACCTAAACTGAACACCTGGAATCCTCCACTATCTGTTAAAATAGCCTGATTCCAGTTCATAAATTTATGCAGTCCCCCTGCCTGTTTGACTATTTCATGTCCAGGTCTTAGATACAGGTGATAGGTGTTGGACAGAATGATTTGCGCACCCATTTTTTCTACATCTTCAGGTTTCATAGCTTTTACAGTGGCTGCCGTTCCAACGGGCATAAAAACAGGAGTTTCAATACTTCCATGTGGCGTATTTACTCTCCCTCTTCTTGCTTTTGTTCTAGTGTCTGTTTTGATCAATTCATAAGTTACAGCATGTTTCAATTCGTTTCTCCTTATATAATCAGCATCGCATCACCATAACTGAAAAATCTATATTTTTCCTCTACGGCAATCTGATAAACTCTCATGATATCTTCTCTATTGTATAATGCTGAAATCAGCATTAGTAATGTGGATTTTGGTAAGTGGAAATTTGTAATCAATGAGTCTATTATTTTAAATTTATATCCAGGATAAATAAAAATATCCGTTTCCCTGGCCATATTGTCTTTTGTAGCAATGGTATAGCCATTTTCAAAAGGTATTGCGGCGCTTTCAAGTGTCCTAGTAGAAGTTGTCCCCACAGAAATGATTCGACCACCTTCCCTTTTCGTTTCATTGATTATTCTAGCACTTTCTTCACTTATTTCATACTCTTCAAAGTGCATGTGATGTTCTTCAATTTTCTCACAGCTAACAGGCCTAAATGTTCCAATTCCAACATGTAATGTAACATATGCAATAAAAATTCCTTTTTCTTTAGCTTTACATAATAATTCTTCTGTAAAGTGTAGCCCTGCCGTTGGTGCGGCTACAGATCCCTCTGTTTTGCAGTAAACCGTCTGGTATCTGTCCTTATCTTCCAGTTCGCTTGCTCTTTCAATATATGGAGGAAGAGGCATACTTCCCAATTCTTCCAAACGTTCAAGGAAAATACCCTTATATTCAAAGTCAACAATTCTAGTTCCATCTTCACCATTTCCTACAATGAATGCAGAAAAATCACAGGCGAAGTCGACTCGATCCCCCGTTTTCAAACGTTTGCCGGGTTTTACCATGGTTTCCCATCTGTCTCCCTCTATTCGCTTGATTAATAAAAACTCAACCTTTGCACCTGTTTCACTTTTAACACCAAACAAACGGGCTGGAAGCACCTTTGAATTGTTTAAAACAAGACAGTCACCTTGACTAATATAGTCAAGGATATTATAAAAGTGCTTGTGTTCTACTTTGCCCGAATCCCTATGCACTACTAGCAGTCTTGAGTTTTCTCTTTTATCTGCTGGCTTTTGGGCAATTAGGTCCAAGGGTAATTCATAATCAAAATCATTTATGTGCATTCTATCTCCTATTTTATTTCTATATCTGTATAGAAATAATTTAAAATTTCTATAAAATCAAATCCTTGTGTTGCCATTTCAATAGCGCTATCCTGGGGTAAGCCTACACCATGGCCGGACCCTAAGCCGTCAAACTTAACAACCCCTCCGGTCACTTCAGAAGGTTCGAATTCTATTTCAAACAACTTACAGGACAAATTCCCATCCATAACAAATGAATTCTCCTTGTCTAGCTCAACCATTTCACCAGAATCATCCAGCACATAGATTTTTTCTTCCATCAACTTACTTAAATCGAATCCTCTAACATAAACCCCTCTGCTTGCAATCGTTGTATTCATTTCTTCATTAATATCAAACATGGTTGACTTGATTAATGACATTCCAAGTATACTTCGTATTTTTTCCTTTAATATGGTTGCTTTCCCGTTGTCGCCTGTAAACTCCATTGCTGCAACAGCGCCAGATGAATTTTTATCTTTAATTGCAACCGACTTCAAATTCCCAATATTATATCCTGCCGCTCTAAGCTTACTTTCAATTTCAGAAAAAGTGAATTGAACATTCCATTTATATACAGGAGAATAAATATCTTTAACCCCTCTTAAATAACCAAGTTTTTCGTTCCATACATCTTCCACATTCTGAGTATATCCACCACTATTCTTTGAGAAAAAAGCAGATACAGGCAGATTTTCATAATAAATTCCCAGATTTTTCGTTTCGTTTACTGCCATATTCGTTTTCTCATTTTCGTTTGAATAACCCTTGTAAACCTGACAATGTGTTGAATCACAAAGATCATACCCGCTATAATCATGTCTCCCCAAATTTGTCAGTGCATAACTTCTTGCTACTACTGCCTGAGCTTTTAACGCTTCAATTGGATTAGAATATCCCATTTCACCATTAATCACACCATACGTATATTCATCAACAGATAATTCGTTGATAACATTGAAGGTATTATTGGCATTCATAAAAAAAGATATGCCTCCTCGATAGGCTTTATCGTCAAAATTGACAACTGAATCAAACACTGTACCATCTGAATTCAAATATTCCAGATAATTTCCAGAAACCAGCGAAAAGCCGTTTAAAAGCATTTCCGAGACTTTTTTGACATCTCCTCCCGCTTCGCATGTTAATTCTTCATTGTTTGATCCTGTTACGGTAAGCACTCCGTTTAATGAAGAAGCAGAAACAACTTTTACGCCGCTCAAAACATAAAAATTTTCAGTTCCCTGAAAGTCCCATAATGCAAGCTCTTCATTCCCTGAAATCTGGCAGCTGGAAGGCGCAGCTGAAATATAATTCAATCCAATTCTTACAAATTCAGGACTTTCCATTGCATACGAACTTGTAGAATAAGACAAAATCATAACAGTGACAAGTATGATCGATAGTAGCAATTTTATATATATTTTTGGTGTTTTCATCATAAAATCTCCTAATCTATAGACAATTTTGCATCGACTGGATTTATTATCCCAAGGTGCAGGTACGCCTCATCTGAAACCATTCTTCCCTTTTGAGTCCTGTGAAGAAAACCCTGCTGAATTAAATATGGTTCATAAAGATCTTCAATTGTAACTCTTTCTTCTCCGATTGCTGCTGCTATTGTGTCAATCCCTACAGGCCCGCCTTTGAATCTTTCTATAATTATCCTAAGTATTTCTCTATCCAGTGACTCAAGTCCCATTTCGTCAATTCCTAACGATTTCAGTGTGCTGTCAGTGATCTCCCTATCTATTTCACCATTCCCTTTGACTTGAGAAAAATCCCGAACTCTTTTTAAAAGTCTGTTTGCAACTCTAGGTGTTCCTCTTGAGCGCTTAGCCAGTTCTTCCAAAGATTCTTCATCGATTGGAATGTTTAAAATACTGGCAGAACGCTTAATAATAGTTTTAAGTTCCTCGACGTTATACAATTCAAACTTACTGACTACTCCAAATCTGTCTCTCAAAGGCGCCGAAAGGCTTCCAGCTCTTGTTGTTGCACCAATCAGCGTAAACTTAGCCAAGTCAAGTCTGATGGACCTTGCGGAAGGTCCCTTCCCAATGATAATATCTAACGCAAAATCTTCCATTGCCGAGTATAAAATCTCTTCAACCGATCTGTTTAATCGATGTATTTCATCAATAAAAAGCACATCATTTTCATTTAAATTTGTGATGATTGCCGCCAGGTCACCTGCCCTTTCGATTGCCGGACCAGATGTGATTCTGATATCTACTCCTAATTCATTGGCAATTATTCCTGCTAAAGTGGTTTTACCAAGTCCTGGAGGACCATAAAAAAGCACATGATCTAAAGGTTCTCCCCTCATTTGTGCTGCCTTTATAAAAACTTTTAAATTATCAGTCGCCTTTTTTTGCCCAATATACTCTTCCAGTTTTTTCGGTCTAAGCGTAAGTTCGACTGTTTTTTCTTCGTCATTTAATTTTGTAGCAGTAATTCTATCTTCGTATTCCATTTATTCTCCCTTTAGAATAATCCTTTTAATGCCAGCTTAATATATTCTTCTGCAGTCAAATCTTTTTCTTCTATATTTGCAAGGGAACAAACTGCTTCTCCCTTTGTATAACCAAGAGAAATCAATGCGTTGACTGCTTCCGATTTTCCATCAGCGGATAAAACAGATTCTACCGCACCCGAAGACTGGTCAAACCCGGAAATGTTTCCTATTTTATCCTTTAATTCTAATACAATTCTTTGTGCCGTCTTTTTCCCAATGCCATTTGCCTTTGTTAAGGTTACGTGGTCATCAAATATAATGGCTTTTTTGATTTCATCAAGAGGCATCGATGAGAGTATTGAAAGAGCGGCTTTCGCTCCAACACCGCTAATTGTCATTAATTTATTAAACATGGACAGGGCTTCTTTATCTCCAAAACCATATAGGCTTATATCATCCTCCCGAACAATCATTGCTGTGTAGGCTAAAACCGTTTCTCCTTCTTTTGATAAATAAATACTTGAATTTTCGGGTACGAACAGTTGATAACCCAGTCCGTTATTTTCTATCACAACTCCACCAGGAATATGCATTGTGATTTGTCCTTTTATATAATGTAGCATGTTTCTCTCCTATTTCCCGATTCTTTTATTATAATTCGCGCAATTTCCATGACAAATAGCTGCTGCCAGTGCATCAGCAGTATCATCAGGTTTTGGAATTTCTTCAAGATTTAAAATAGTTTTAACCATAATTTGAATCTGCTTTTTTTCTGCTCTCCCATATCCAACAAGCGCCTGTTTTATCTGAAGTGGAGTATATTCGCCAATAGCAAGGCCTGAATTTACACAGGCTAAAATTGCAACCCCTCGTGCCTGTCCAACCATCAATGCTGTTTTAGCATTATTGTTAAAAAACAGTTCTTCAATGGACGCGGTGTCGGGTTTGTGTTCTGCAATAATTTCCATCAAAGAAGAATAAATACATTTCAGTCGGTCAGGCATATCCATCTTTGAATCAGTTGTTATAGCACCATAGTCTATAACGGAAAATTTGCTTCCATTCATATCAATGATACCATATCCTAAAATAGCATAGCCTGGGTCAATGCCTAGTATTCTCATTGTTTCTCCTATTTCCTACTTGAAATATTATATCATGTTATCAGGAAAATTGTAACATACAAACATATGTTTGTCCATAATTCTTGTTGATATTTTTATGCATGGCATGGTATAATTATCAATATGTCCCCCATTTTGAAAGGAGTCTTATGATGCGGTATTCAAGACAAAATAGAATTCTTGGTTTAATAAAAGATCACGAAATAGAAACGCAAGAAAAATTGGCATATTTACTTAAAGAAGATGGGTTCGATGTTACACAAGCTACAGTTTCAAGAGATATAAAAGAACTCCAGCTTATAAAATCACTTTCTTCTTCAGGAAAATACAAATATGCACTTGGCGTGACAGTAGACGCTCCTATAACAGATAGATTCGTTAAAATTTTCAAGGATACAATTATAAGCGTTGCTTCATCCGGAAATCTTATTGTTATTAAAACACTTACAGGTTGTGCCAACGCGGCCGCTGAAGCAATCGATTCCTTAAGTTTACCCTTTATGTTAGGTACCATAGCAGGGGATAACACAATTTTGATTATTGTTGATGATGAAAAAAACGTTCTTTTCCTTCAAGGAAAATTTAATGAGTTATTAGGATAAGAGGTATATAATGATTTCTCATATTAGCATTAAAGATTTTGCAATAATAAACCAGCTTTCTGTTGACTTTCACCCTGGTCTGAATATCATTACCGGAGAAACGGGTGCTGGCAAGTCTATTATTATAGAAGCAATCAGTCTTGTTCTTGGCAGCCGGGCTGATACAACATACATTAGCTCAGGTAAAGACAAGGCTCTTGTTCAAATAGTTTTTGAAGATGTAACCAATGAAATTTGTTTATATTTAAATGAAAACGGGATTGATATTCAAATAGATTCTCAGATAATTATCACTCGTGAGATTACAACTGGCGGCAAAAGTCTCTGTAAAATTAATGGCCAGATCATTTCGGTTTCAGTTTTAAACAAAATATGCAAACGATTAGCAGATATTCATGGTCAATATGATCATCAGTCTCTTTTAATCCCAGAAAACCATATAAATTTTGTCGATCTTTACGGTTTAGAGCAAATTGGTGCCCTGAAAGAAAAAGTTTTTTCAAGTTATAAAAATTACCTGTTTCAGAAACAAAAGCTTTCCTCTATAGTGAAAAACGAGAGTGACTCTCTCCGTCACAGGGACTTTATGGAATTTGAGAGAAATGAAATATTTGTTGCCAAACTCCAAATTGGCGAAGATGAGGAGTTATTAAAAGAAATAACCTTACTGCAAAATGGAGAAAAAATATTTGAAAATCTTCAAATGTCGTACGATTCTCTTTATGAATCCACCCCTTCAAGTCTTTCTGAAATCAAAAAAGTCATTGATATGCTTTCAAATATTGAGGAGTTTTCTCCTGAAATTAAACAGAATAAGGAAATTCTATCGGATTCTTATTATCGAATACAGGAAGTATCCTCAGAAATAAGAAAACTTAAAGAGGGAATCTCTTTCAACCAGGAAGACTTAGACAATTCCATCTCAAGATTGGATTATATTGAAATTTTAAAAAGAAAATATGGCGGCACAATAGAAAAAGTGATTGAATATATGGAATCACTAGACAAGAAATTAGAAATAATCAATAATTTTGATGCGCTTAAATTGACAGTAGAAAAAGAATTGAAGTTTGCAGAAGAAGAATTAATTTCCTTATGCTCCCTGCTTTCCGAATCGAGAAAAAAAGTTTCCATAAAACTTGAACAGGAAATCAACAATCAGTTATTAGAACTGAACTTTAAGGATGCCAAAATATTTATAGAATTCAGCAAAAAAACTCCTGAGGGAAACGGTACCGATATTGTTGAATTTATTATATCGACAAATAAAGGAGAAGCTCCTAAGCCACTTGCTAAAATAGCTTCTGGAGGAGAAATATCAAGAATCATGTTGGCTTTTAAAAACATATTAGGAAACCTGGATTCCATTCCAACAATGATATTTGATGAAATTGACAGCGGAATCAGCGGAATTACAGCGAGCATTGTTGGTAGGAAGCTGCTTCAGATTTCAAGCAAACATCAGATTATTTGTATAACACATCTGCCTCAAATAGCTGCGTATGGTGACTATAATTACAAAATTGATAAAGTTACAGATGACAATTCAACAAAAACTACTGTTATACCATTAGACGACCAATCAAAAATAATGGAAATCGCAAGGCTTACCGGAGGTTTAAGTATCACAGATTCCACAATTAATAATGCAAGAGAATTGATTCAATTCAGTAAATAAAGCATAAAAAAATGACGGCAGATGCCGTCATTTTTTTGGTTTTGCTATTTCTTGATTTCTTCTTCTGTTTCTGCTTCAATTTCAACTTCTGCTTCTGTTTCAACTTCTGCTTCTGTTTCAACTTCTGCTTC
>JAENWI010000518.1 GCA_016650115.1 Peptostreptococcaceae bacterium
AGTTATAGCGATTGGTATTAAACCAGGCTTAATTGAAAGCAATATCAACAGCGCAACTAATGAAATATTGAATTCAACTTCTAATTATATCAATGTAGTTTTCCCGTGGAGGTGATATGGTGGATAAGATGTTAATAATGATACTGGTTCCTTTGATTACAGCATTTTTTACTGCCATGATTTTAAAAAATCGTAAAGTGGTATGGACTTTATTTTTGGCTGTATCCGGGTTTTTGAGTTATACGTTGCTTACAATGTATGGCGCCTGGAATTTGACATGGTCTATTGAATTGGGATTTAAGATTTTTGATTCTAACCTAGTGTTAAGTCTGTCGAATAATCCGCTTGGATGGTTCTTCGCTTTCTTCGCTTCAGTTACAACGATGTTGATTGCAATGTTTTCGATTGCATTCAATGATGAAAAACACGATAGCAAAACTGCTCCAATCTGGCTGATTTTAATGGTTGCAAATATTGGAATATTCTTTGCTAAAGACTGGATAATGTTCTTTGGAATGTGGGAAATGATGAGCATGTCCTCTTACTTTATTATTGCTCATGGTAAAGAAATTTCTGCGAAAGCTGCGAAATTTTACTTAACACTTTCATTAATAGGCACATCTTCGCTTTTGCTGGGGATTATATTAGTTGCTCGATTGAGTCAAACTTTTGATATCAATGCATCAATTGCTAGTTTAATTAATTTGTTTTCTTCTGATTACAGTGGAACACTTTTATATATCGGGTTATTTACTGTTGCATTCTTTATTAAATCAGCAGCATTTCCGTTTTACATGTGGCCAGCAAAGGCTTATGCGGAGGCCCCTGATGATTTCACACCATTCCTATCATCTGTAATGAGTAAATATGGTGTATATGGAATTGCTTTGTTCGTACTTCCAATTATCCAAAATGCCGATATTCCGGCACTAGGAAACATCAATGAGCCGGCCTACATTTTAGCTTGGCTGGGGGCAATTACATCTGTTCTAGGAACGCTACTTGCTATATTTGAAACAGACATGAAGAGATTGTTTGCATATTCTTCGGTTGCCAACATAGGA
>JAENWI010000016.1 GCA_016650115.1 Peptostreptococcaceae bacterium
TCAATATACGCTTTCACTTCTTCCAACGTATTTTGACATTCTTTATGCTGGATTTTTATGCCATTGATTTTTTCATCTATGTATTCACTTAAGCGTTTTGCCATAATATCTGACATTTTCATTACTCCTATTTAAAGGTGAGCCTCCACAAGACTTATTTTCACCTTCACTATTTTATACGTTAAAAGGTTATAAGAATTACAAGAATATATAATATATATTCTATATTGCGATAATAATTTAAAATACCGCTATTTCTTCAAGTGTCATATTGCATAATCGTGATAAAACATCTAGTTTTGCGGCTCTACTATTATTAATAGATAAGCTTATATTAAGTTTTTCAAGATTGTGAGCAGCCTGCCATACAAGTCTTTGCATCACAACACTGGCTTCCTCCGAATTAAAACTCTTGCTGATATAGTTTTCAAGCCTCCCACCCTTACGATATTTGGGGTAGCCTTCAAGTCCCATAAATTTAAGTAGCCACGCCGCACAAAATTCTCCTTTGGCTTCCACAATCCCCATAAAATCAGCTATTAACTCATCCAACAGATTGTTTCTTGCAAAACCATATATTCTTTGTGTAAAATAGTGGGTGCACTCATGCTCTCTCCGAATAATGAATGATAATTTTTCCCACTCCTCATCCGAAAGACCCATTACTTCTGAAGAGATATTACTATAAAAACCTCCGCTAAGAATTATAAGCTTGTCCTGATATAAATGCTTTTGTGGAATAATGCCTTGGGCCTTAATTCTGTTCCAATTATTATAACCTTTTATAAAAAAGGCACCTGTAGAGTCTGGAATTTCTAGTGGTTCATTTTTCATAGAAAGCACTCTACTCAGGGTTTCAAAATCCGGCCTGCAACTGGTATATAATATTGGAATTCTCCCTGATAAGGAAGAGTGCAAATAAAGTTTTAGTTGCATTGGTGCTTCAATTGGAAAGTTAAGCTGGGGAAAATATTTTTTCAACACTTCAAAGACGCCTACTTCTTTAGATTCATTCAAATATCCTTGCCACACCTCAGCAAAGGCTTCGTCCTTATATAGTTCTATAGTTGATTTTTCACTTTCACGTACTTTTTTGAAGACGTTTCTATTGTATTCAAGGAGTTGAACCATATCTTCATTTTTAGCACCAAATTCGGTCAGAATCTTTTTTCTCGAAGCTTCATCTAGCATTTCTGACTTCCTCCGCTTCCTGGTCCAGTATTAATGTCTTCAAACGTTTTATTGATCTGTAAAGAATAACCGCTATGTGATTACTGCTCTCGTTTACTATTTCAGCTATTTCCTGATTGGATAGCTGTGACCAAAATTTCAAAGATACTATATTTCTGTCGCGATCACTTAACAAGGACAAACACATTAACAGATTTTTCTTATCTTCCTCCAAAATCATTAATTCCTCTATAGAAGGTTGATCAGAGGATTCCTCTTCCAGTTGATCAACAAGAATGAATGCATCTTTTTTTGATTTACGGAAGTAATCCATAACCATATTGTGTGTAATTGTGAAAAGCCAAGTTGAAAACTTTCCGCATTCTGGTTTGTAGGTACTGATTTTTGCTATGATCTTTTCAAATACCCCACTGGTTATATCCTCAGAAGCTCCTTTTTCTCCAACTCTTGCAAATACATAGTTATATACCCGCGGGAAATAATATTCATATAGCTCTAAAAAAGCCTGTTCATTATTAGCCGCATTCAATATAATTTCCTTTTCTTTTAATAATAAATAATCCATATTAATGCCTCCCAACTTTTTATTTATGCCAACTGACGTTTAGCAAGTCCTGCAAAAATGCCATCTAAGTGCATAAGTTCTTCATACGTACCTTCTTCAGCAATTTCCCCTTTATTAAGCACAATGATTCTGTCACAGTTGATTACTGTACTGAGTCGGTGAGCAATGACTATTCTTGTAACCTTAAGTTCCTCAAGACTCTCACTGACAATTTTCTGAGTATGATTGTCCAAGGCACTAGTCGCCTCATCAAAATATAATATCTTTGGCCTGTTCACTATTGCTCGAGCTATCATTAGCCTTTGCCTTTGACCACCCGATAACGTACCACCACCCTCAGATACTACCGTGTGCATACCCATCGGCATTTTTTTTATGTCTTCTGCCATTCCCGCCATTCCTGCAGCTTCCTCGGCATTCTTCATTGTGAGATTTGGATTGGAGCCAACAATATTTGAAAATATATCCCCCGACATCAACTGCCCGTTCTGGAGCACCACGCCCAGCTGCTTTCTAACGGAACGTATATCCACGCTGTCCAAATCCTGTCCACTGTAGTACACTTTACCTGTTTGAGGCTTTTCAAATCCAAGCAGCACTCTGAGTAACGTAGACTTTCCACAGCCCGAAGCCCCAACAAGAGCAACATATTCACCGCTATCTATCTTCAAGGAAAGGTCATTTAATATTACCGGACCATCCTCATTATATTTAAAGGTAACATGCCCAATTTCGATATTACCGTCAAGTTCACCGGGATCATCTTTCTCTTCATCATATTCAGGAAGGTTTTCAAGTATGGGCTTTGTACTCTCAAAGGTTGGAAGAATTATATTTATGGTAAGAAAAGTATTTGAGAGTTGGAGCATAGCCATCATGAATATGTTGAAGGACGCATAGAAGGCTAAGAATTCACCGGTAGACATGGCTTTGGCACCAGTATAATTACCAAGTATGTAAAACATAACGATAGAGGTTATTACAGGAAAAACCGTATTAAAGGTAGTAAGAGCAGTACTGATAAGTTCTTTCGAAAACCGAATTTTCCGCTGAACTGAAAACAGCTCTGCCCACTTATAGAAGGCCCTATGCTCCGCACCGGCAACCCTGAATTTACTCACCGCTCCTATTATTTGTAACACCAAGCCCGATATCTTGTTTGAAACTTCTACAGTTTTTCTCTCATATCGCATTTGGAAAAAGCCTAACGACAGAGAAACTATGATAGCAATTAAAACTAAACCCGTTCCAATTAAAGCTAGTTTTGAATCATACTTAAAAATTAGCAATCCATTAAAAATGGAAAATATACTTGAGATTATGGTATTTAAGGTTGAACTTGAAAGCACCTGTCTGATTTGACTAATTCCCATTGCTCTCATTGCAAGTTCTCCAGACGTATAGTCCTTAAAAAAGGTTACCGGTAGGCTTATAAGTCTATCCCATACCGCTGCCTGACTAAAAGAATCCATTCGACCTTCCATTCTAAGCGTGGCTATAGAACGCGTTAATTCAAAGGAAGCTTTACCTATGGCAAAGGATAGCAATAAAACTCCTATTTGAAGTAGTTGTCCACTATCTGCCTGGGGCACTACACTGTCTATAACAATGCCTGTGGCTATAGGATTGATCATGCCTATAAGTCCTCCAAGCAGTCCAATACCCACAATCATTAGAATATCTCGCAAAGATGCACTTTGAAAACTCAATATAATCAAATCTTTAAGTCCTATTACCCTTGACGGAAAAGGACGATAAAAGGTGTATGCAAAAGGTTTAAACATTTGAGCTGAGTTTCTGTCTAAGATTTTTGTTATACCCTTGGTGACATCAACCATTTCATATTTATTTGGGGACACTGGAATAAGTGCAAAGGGTCGATTGTCGTCTGCATCAAAGGCTATTAATGGACCATTGTCCATCTTCCACCAGTCACCCTTCATAGCAACTTGCCTATACCTTATAAGAGAGGCTTTCGTTATGTCATCTAAAGGGTTTTTACTGCTATCAAGTTTCTCTTTATTTGGTATGACAATAACTATCTTCATCTTTTCGCCCACCAACTGACATGCTTTTACAAGCGCATTATCAGTAAATTTATCACTTTCTATTTTCCTGCTGCCAGAGACTGAGGCTAGATTATATAAGGCATCTTCTATGTATTGGTTTTGTCTTTCTTTCTTCTTAGTTAAAATATTTTTCTTCAATCCATTGCCCCCCTTTCTTTATATAGCACTAATAAGCCTCGCATAATATCCATCTATCTGTTTTAATTCATCATGGGTTCCCCTTTGTACGATTTTACCCTGATCCAATATGATGATCTCATTGCTATCCCTGATAGTACTCATTCGATGTGCAACTATAATACAAGTACAGCCTCTGCGACATATATTTTCATAAACCATACGCTCGGTGTTGGGATCCAACGCACTTGTAGCTTCATCAAGTATAAGCATGGAAGGATTGTAGACCAAGGCTCGAGCTATCTCTATTCTCTGCCTCTGACCCCCGCTAAAGTTCATTCCACCTTCGCCCATAACATGGCTGTATCCACCTGATCTTTCGATAATATCATCATGTATGCACGCATCCTTTGCTGCCTTTATAACATCAGTTTCAGGTATAGAATCATCCCAAAGCGTTATATTGTCTTTAACAGAAGCATTAAACATGCATATATCCTGATCTACCACTGAAAGCGAACTGGTTGTTAATATCCTAGGGATTTTTCTTTTATCCTGTCCATCAAAGAGAATTTCTCCACACCAGGGCTGGTAAATACCGCAAATAAGCTTTGCAACTGTGGACTTTCCACTTCCGGACCCTCCAACTAGTGCCACTCTTGCACCAGGCTCAAGTTTAAAATTAAAGTCTTCAATCAGAGGCAGCTCCAGGCGACTATATCCAAAAGACAGATTCCTTATTTCCACATATCCTTCAAGTTTTTCTTTCGAATCTTCCTGTATTTCAACCGCCTCAGTTGCCAATTCCGAATCCTCTGGATATTTCATTACATCATCAAGTCTGTTCATATCTCCTACCATAGTCTGTATAACAGACCCAATATTCATCAAACTACTTATGGGATTTAAGAAGCTTATCATAAGGCTCTGAAATGCTACCAAGGCACCTATCGACAGCTCTCCATTCATTATTCTCATTCCACCGACAATCAAAACTACAACATCAGTAACACTTTTTAATAACACAGGTAATATTGATAAATAACTTGATGAAACACCCATATGTTGCTGAGCATTTGCAGTCTTGGCATGATAACCTGCCCATTTGGAGAAAAAATCAGATTCAGAGCCTGTTGCCTTCAAGGTCTCAATGGTTTGAAGACCGGACATGGAAGTACCGATAAGCTTACCCTGATCTTTCAGAAGTAAATTGTTTTCATTCGTTCTTTTACTAGAAACAAGTTTGAGGTATAGTAAATTTAATATTGCTGCTGTAACTCCTATGAGCGTCAAAAATATATCGTACTGAATCATTAATATAAAATAAAAGACAATCATGAAAACTGATAAGCAAGATTTAACAAATTCACTTGACATTATTTCCGCAACTTTATCATTGCTCTGCATTCTTGAACTTATATCCCCAGCATATCTCTGGCTAAAAAATTCGGCAGGCAACCTTAAAACATGCCACAGAAATTTACTAGCTGAACTTAATGCGATTTTCGTCTCCAGTTTCAAGAGATAATAGCCCTGTATCCATGTTAAGCCACCCTGTACCACCAAAGTTGTACCCATAAGTAAAAGAAGCATGGCAATCCAATCGGTTCTACCGGAAATCAATATGTCGTCAATAAATATCTTTGAAAATACTGGAATTATCAACCCCGGAATTACTAATGCCAGACCAGTTAATATGATATAAGAAAGTGAGGACGCAGAACCTTTTAGACGTCTACCTAAGGCAAGCATTATATTGGGTTTTTCACCCCCAGTTTTGAAAGCATCACCTTTTTTAAAGGTAAGTGCTATACCAGTAAAAGATTCATCAAATTCCTGCTCGGATACCACTCTTTTACCACTTGCAGGATCACTTAGATAGACCTTTCCTTTTCTAAATCCCTCTAGCACTAAAAAATGGTTGAAATTCCAATGAATAATCATAGGTAATTCCATAGTCTTAAGACTTTTAGGTTCTTTTCTATATCCTTTTGCCTCTAGGCCATATTTACGAGCAGCTTTAATAATATTGCTGGCTTTACTCCCATCTCTGGAAACGCCGCAATCAATTCTTAAGACTTCAAGTGGAATATAAATACCAAAGTAAGCCAGTATCATATCCAGTGAAGCTGCTCCACATTCTACCGCCTCCATCTGAAGTATGGTAGGAACTTTTCTAAGCTTTGTTGCCTTCCTATTTTCTTTATTGATTTTTATTAGTTCAGTGAGTTTCAATAGTCTATCCACCTCCATGATATTAGTAATACATTAGTTACGACTAAGTTCTTTCGTTAAAGATGGTATAACCATTTCTATAGGCCTTCTTTTTTTAGTTACAATTGAACCTATACAAATATTCCCACTATCAATTTTTATATCAGGGCCTTTTGCCGTTGACCATTTAAACCCGCTAAAGGTCGATGGATCAGAAGTTAGATTTATGCGCACCTCAATTGGTGCACTTCCGCCCGAAAAACGGCTAGCCAGCTCCTGATTTCCCAACGTCTTCACCAAACTTTGAAAGGTGATAGGATATTCTGACACTGCTATCACCGTACCCAGCATGTAGCCATAATCCTCTTTTTTTACAATGGTTGGTGACACTTGAGCTTCCATACCTGCTATGATTTTCTTCCCCTCTTCAGGTGAAACATAGAGTACAACTTCAAGGCTGTTTATAGTCTTATCCTCTCTAATTATGCTAGCAACAGATTGTCCTGCCTGAATTATATTGCCTTTTTCAGCGTGCACCTCCTGAATTCGTCCTTCTACTTGAGATACTATAGATGCGTTAGTTTTTAAAGTTTCTACCGCTTTGTCAAGTTTATCTGTCTGTTGAGAAACAATATTAGCCTTTAATAGCTCAAACTGCTGTGTCAGATAATCAATATTTGATTTTCCTTTAGCTTGTTTTATTTGTGTGGCAATATTATATAAGCCGCTTAAACTTGGATATAATTCCATCATTCTCAAATCAAGAACATCTTTATTAATGACTTTAACCTCTTCAATAAACTTCTTTAATTTATTGATCTCATCCACAAGTTCATTTTGTTCCATTCTAGCAATAACATCGCCTTTCATTACATAGTCGCCCGTTTTTACCTTAATATCGGTGATCCTTCCCGATATAGGATGAATAACATTAGCTACTCCTCCACTTGCTGTTATCATTCCAGTTCCGATAACTTGTATTGGTATACTTCCAACGAAGCTCCAAACTATACCTACTACTAAAATGCATGCAAGACCAAATAGTGCAATCCAACTTTTTGGTTTTGTAACCGTAATCAATTGGTCAAGTTCTTCTGGAGATGATAACCTGTCCAGGGATACTTTTCTAAAAATATCATTTTTCATTATGTGCATCTCCTTCCTTAATTTTTTAAATATTCCATTTTACCATTTATGACAATCTTTTTATAAACACTCCTGCCGGTCATTTCTCCATTTGAATTAAATTCTGCTCTACCCATGACTCCCTTCCATTCCTTTTGGCTATGCAATTCCTTAGCAATTTCTGCCGGGCTTATCGACTGAATCTTTTGCATAGTTTCAGCTAGAAGCTTTATTGAGTCATAACCATCAACTGCCCAGACATCGGGCTCTACATTGTATTTATTCCTGAATGCCTCTAGAAATACTTTTTGAGCTTCATCCTCGCTTTCAGAATTATACATCGTTGCAATAACCATCCCTTCAGCCGCATTGCCAAGGGCATTAGGAAGATCTGCTATATCAAGACCGTCCCCTGCAAATACAGGTATTCCAGGATCTTTTTCCTTGAGTTTCTTTATAAACTCCCCTGCATGAGGCATTGAGTCCGCTATGAAAACAGCATCATAATCTAACGCTTGCCATTTTTCAAAAGCTTTATTGAATTCCTGGTCATTTACAAATTCAGTCATACTGTCCACAATCAAGCCACCATTATCAGCCACACAAGCTTCAAAGGCATTTGATAGACCTCTTCCATAATCATTATCTGCATAAAATACAGCTATGTGTTCATATCCTTTCTCCTTTGCATAGTCAGCCATTTGCCGCCCCATCTCAGAATCATTAATCGTATTTTGAAACACATATTCATAGCCATTTTTTGTAAGGTCGCTATTTGAGACAATAGGTGATAGCATTACCAAACCTGCATCGTTATAAATTCTAGCTGCCGGCAAAGTAATATATGAATTCCAATGTCCTATAACAGCACACATATCTTCCTGCGAGGCAAATTCTTGCGCTATTTTTATGCCGTCGCTGAAGGTTCCTTTGTCATCTGCTATCCTGATTTTAATCATACTTCCATTTATTCCGTTATTTGAATTAACTTCATCCACAGCTAGCATGACTCCATTATAGAAGCCTGTAAGCTCTTGCATATATGTAATTGGTCCCGGCAGTCCAATAACGATATCACCCTCAGTTCCTTGTGCAAATGCTTCCCTTGTTTTTGATAGATCCTCTTGTCCAGAACAACCTGTCATCAGAGAAAAAACTAGAACAAATAATGTAATAAGTAAGAATTTTTTCATTAATTTACCACCTTTCCAAACAGTATTCTTTCATTTTCTGTACCATCTTCAAAACCTACCCCATAATATCCTATTTTAAGCAGCTCTTCTTGCCTAATAATATCCAAAGCAGGAACAGATATAATAGTATCTGTTTCCAGTTTTATCGGGTTATTTATATCATAGATAAGTATGTACCTCAAAACATTGTCATACTTTCTCGAAAGCTTCTTAATAAAGAGTCCAAGAAAAAAATCAGTTTGTAAACTTATAGGATTATAAGGCGAGATAGTGTTCATGATGCAATTCCAACTACCATCATCAATTATTTTCCGAACCAGATACTCTGCAACTTTCTTTTGAAGAGAATTATCTCGATACACAGGGTGAACAACTGCAAATTCCAAATGAGCAACCTTCATCAATTCCTCATCTTTGAAGCCAAGATCTCTTCCTAAGTTGTCTTCCCTTTCACGAGGAAAAAGTATTGCCCCAAAAGCAACCAAAGTCTCGTTTACAAACACGCCCAACATTTCTCCCGAGCCAGCTATCATTTCTTTTACTTCTATTTCAGAAAGGTAAACACATACTTCCTTATTTTTCAAAGCACTCAATATTTCATGCTGCAAATTAAGTATTTCATCAGTATTCTTTGGCTCAAGTACCTGCATTTTATATATGTAGTTCTTTCCATCCTCTCGGTTTCTTATCATCCCTGTTCCCACAATATTACTCATAGACCAAGCTCCCTTCAAATTTCAGATGTTATTTTTTCTCTCATAATAATTATATATAGTACTAATGCAGCCAATACTGCCATTCCAATTAAGCCCATCCCTTTTCCGATTCCTAAAAAAGCCACAGCTCCAAATGTAATAGGACCTAGCATTTGTCCAAGCTTCCCAACAATACTATAGTATGCTATAGCTTTGCTTTCACCCAGTTCCAAAGCCCCCTTGGAATTCATGAAAACCCCTATTTGTGCGGATATTCCGAAGCTGTCCGATACGCCCATTAGTAATAATGCTGCAAAAGCTGCGGTCATCGAACCGAAGACTGCGAATATAAGAATAGAAATAGCTGTTAATGAAACTGCTATAATAAGTGTCTTCTTATTACCAAGTTTATTTTCAAAAAACCTACTTAAGAAAGGCCCTAAATAAACAATGCAAAGTCCATTCAGCATAAATGCCCTGCCCACATTTGAAGAGGACATCCCAATATCATTGGCAAACAAAGGGAAATAGTAGTTAAGAAACATAGCGCAAATAGATACAGGAATTAAAATCAATATAAGAAAGCTGAGAATTTGCTTATTAAGTAAAAATTTCATAAATGAACTTTTAGTTTCTATTTTAGTTTTATCCCTGACACCTGAATTCCCAATTTTTTTAACAGCAAAAATCAGAGCTAGCACTGCTAGTGCAGCAGATATATAAAATACACTTTCAAAGCCTACTCTGTCCGCAAGCATTGCTCCTGTTACCACACCACAATTCACTCCAGCAATCGCTCCAGCAGTCATATCTGCAATACCAGTTTTCCTATCTGTTGATATTACCAGGCTTCTCATTGCCATAACCAGCAAACCAAAGCCTGCCCCTGATAACCCTCTGGCTACTGTAAAGAAAAAAGGATTAGTTGCCAGCCCTGACAATAGGGTGCCAAGCATGAAAAATGCAATACCAAAAACAAATGAACCTTTCCAACCTTTTCTATCAATTGCATATCCTGCTGCCACTGTTGCAATTAGCCCACAAAGCATTTCTACTGAAATTGGAAGCCCTAATACAATATCCTTTGGCAAACCCAAGAAAGGCTTATATATTAAGCTCATTATGACGGGTACAAAAGACGCTGTCATAAATACTACACCATATACCATAAACGCCAATGGGCGAATTAATCCGTGTGCTGAAATTTGTTTAACCTCTGCCGGCTTTACACTCCCGAAGCTTTTCCAAATCAAGGCTAAGACCAAGAATGTAATTTCTATCATGAAAAAGAATGAAACTACAATTATAGTAACCGCATCAAGAAGTACATCTCTTAAATTGCTACTAATATTTGACCCAGACATCAGCACCTTTACACTACCCTCAACTCCTTGAGCATCTTGCTTCAATGGAACTGACAAAAGGTATTCATCTGAATACTTAGTGGCTTGAAAATTATAATTGTCAATTGTGGAATATAAGCTGTTGTTATTTGAATCATTTATACTAATACTATCTATTTCAGGAATTATATCTGAAGTTTTCTTTAAATAGTCTTCTAGATTATACATACTGCCATATGGAACCCCTTTGTCTACAACTAACTCTACATTCCGCTGAATAATTTTTGAAGCCATCGCTGCTGTTTCTTTGGTAATATTCATATAACCCGATTCAAACATCGAGTAGTTAATATATCCAAAAATAATTTGTGCAGCAGCTAATACACACAAGATTATTCTCATCAAAACCTTCCGGTCAATTCCATTAACATTACCATTTTTAATAAAGAAGTTATAAAGAAAAACAATTAAAACTATAGAAATTAATGATAATATGGACAAATAAATAACAAGCCTTTTTATATATGTATTTATCTTATATTCCACTATGCTCGTATCAAATACTATATCTAGCTTTCCAGCAAGTTCACCACTTTGAGTATGAATAGAAATGAAAATATGCTGCATTCCTTTTTCTGAAATTGAAACATAATCTTTTGTTGAGTCAATTGAAGCTTTTTCAATTCTCTTAAGCATTTCTTCACCCAGCGCTTTATTACTTACACTTCCCTGCAAATCATATGCCATTTTACCATCTGGTAAAATTACAAAACAATTCTCTATTTCCGGCAAGTATTCCTTAATCTCTGATAAAAGATCCTGCATACCAAAAAATCTATCCAATGGTTTCCCATATTTCACTGCATATTCTATTTTTTTTACGGCTTCTTTTCCTGCAAGAGAATAGCTTCGAATAAGAGAATCTTCATAATTCTGTTTATACGATAGAATATTTAAAACCGCCGTAAACCCTAATACAATAACGATTATGCCAAATACAGCGCCAATAAGAACACTGTACACTTTTTTTTGTTCAGCGTTATTTAGGGTTTTTTTAATTTCCCGTTTCATCACTATCTCCTACTTTGCTATAAATCTCGTCAGCTGCAAGCAATACTTCAAAGGGCACATTATACCCGATTTTGTCAGCACTCTTTAAATTGATGATTATTTGTGGTGTACTCTCGAATACCTGTGAAATTGTACGTAAGCTCTCACCATTAAAAAGCTTTGCTATTTTATCTGCACCAAATCGCCCTGTATTTTTGAAGTCCGCCACTGTAATACTCATAAGCGCTCCATTCTCTACTTCAACAGCTCCGAGCTGAGAGAATACTGGTACCTTTTTTTCGTAAAATGGTGTCAAGAACTCAGGTAACTTTTTGCTATCCAAAGAAGCAACAGTGATATACATAGCGTCCACCTTTTCCGACAGCCCTTTATATGCTTGTGCCACTTCACTGTAATACCTTTGTTCATCATCTTTAGAAACAGGCTCTTTAACGTAGCTATATATAACTTCAAATCCTTTTTGACCTGCAATTATTTCAATATCATCAACAGCTGAATAATTTCTTGCAACCTGAGAATCCTCGCATACTATACCAAGCTTCTTAAATTTAAACATTTCATGGAATACACTTACTTGGCGTTGAAACCGTTTAGAATCCATATGAGCCCAAACATTATCCACACCAGGGTCAGTCTCTGATTTAATAATACCCGCCTGCACTGCATTGCTTGTAGCAAAAACCATAATAGGTGTGTTATGACTACAACTTGTAATAAATTTCCCCGCTGAGGTTCCCATTACAAGCATTAGATCAAGGTCATTTTCTTCTAATCTCCCTTTAATCGCATCCAGTCCATCGGCCTCAGTGGTTGACAGCGAATAATATGCATCACTTACAAACTCAATATTTGAGCTTACTGTTGCTTCAGAAAGCCATTCCCACATTTCACTTGAATCCTCTTGTCCCTCACTGTAGTTCATATCCTCTATACTATTTATCCAATCAAGTTCCGCCAAGCCCTCTGCCAAGCTGTATAACATACTGGTATAATTTACAAAAGGTTCACTTTCACAATATCCTATACGCCACTTTTCTCCATTATTGTTGTTGGGTATTCCAGTATTCAGGCTCGTCGAATCCTTTGCATAAGCTGTATTTGATATAAGTATTAGCGCAAGCACAATTATCAAAATTGAATTTCTTTTAGATTTCAAATTAAGCTCCACCCCGACTTTCTTCTATAACACCGTTTACCAGAACCTTACCATTTTTCATGAATAGAAAAGCTGGCGCATATCCTGATTCTTATAAATATGTGAGTATAAGATGCCCTATACTATTTTATCTTTCAACAATACTGAAAACTTCATCAATGGTTATTTGACATAGACTGTCCCATACAATGGCGTTTCCGTTTTCTATACTGACATCTTTAAATCTTTTTATATCAGCAAGCTTGCAGAACCTGACTGCTTGTAATCTGGGTTTCATATCATAAATAATTTTGTGAAAGTTATCAAGTTCAATTGTCAGCGTATAGTCATCATTTGGTATAACATTTAAAATTTTAGTCACTTATATTCCCTCCATGTAAATGTAAAAAACTCAACTATTAAAATAATAGCAGAGTTTTCCAAACATTCATATTATCGCATGAGATACATTATGTCGAATTTTAGTCTTAAATTTGAATTATTTTTAATTCAATTGCTCTTTTGACAGCAGAGGCCCGTCCATTTACACCTAATTTTCGGTAAATAGAAGTAATGTTTTTTCTAACGGTAACCTCAGCAGTGAAAATTTCCGTAGCAATTTCCCGGTTGGTCTTACCTTCTACTACAGATTCAAGTATTTCCTTCTCGCGATTTGTCAGAATTGGAAATGCGAGATTTTTGCTTTCGACATTTTTCAAATTGGCAGAATATTGGGATGCACACACCACAAGTCTGTCTATATATTCGTCCTTTCCTGTATCTCGTTGTATTTCTTTGAGTATTTGCAGAATGTATATGCCATATTCTGCAAAAGGCAGCACAATATCATCCTTTTTCCCAATCTCAATCGCAGATAAAATTGAATCTTTTGCATTTTCCATGCAATAGAGATTGTATTTAGAAATTGCATCCAATATGTAAGCATGCAAAGAACCCAGTAGGTTGTTAAAGTGGAAAAAAGCACGCTGCATTTCTTCGCAAAGTACTTCTAATCTTATAAAGTCGTTCTTAAGTAATAGGTATTTTCCATAGACAATATAATTAAACCCCATACCTTGATATAAAACCTCACTCTGTCCTATATCTCCTGATTTGATCCATATGGCAAAACAAGTAGTCTTCCTTGTTACACCTCCAATGTAACTTACACATAAGTCAAAAGCGCTACTAAGAATAGGGCTGTTTTCCGTCTCAACCTCTTCGCTTAAATCATCCATGATTTTAAGGGCTTCGTTAAATTTTCCATGTGTTGCAAATACTCTGGCGAGAGTAAAAGTGGATGATATTATTACAGAAATCTGTCCCAAGGTTCTGGCCTTATATATCGCCTTTTTACCATAAATATCCGCCCCATCAAGATCTCCAGTTTCAAGGCAGTATTCCGCTCTCAACAAATCATCAAACCCCTTGCCACAACCACTGGACATCTCTGTGTAATAAGTAAACATTTCTTCGACACACTTCCTAGTCCACAGTAATTTCCCTTTTTCTCTGTAATAGAGGTATAAAGCATGGGGTGAACCAAAAGTAATAATTTTATCTTTATTAGCAATGGAGGAGTGTCCTCCCAGTATCTCATGTGCTTTCATCAATCTTTCGTGCATCAAAGCAGCATCATTAAATCCGATATACGCTCTAATCAACACGATTTCACCAGAAATACATCTTTTCATTTCCGAAGAGATAGAATTATCATTCTCATAATACTGTTCTATTTCAGATAAAAGGCAAGCACCAACATCCTGATTCACATTTGTAACATAAAAACCAATATAAGCAAGATAACCGATAGGGTGGCGATACTTTACTTCAACAGGAATTTGCTCAAATATTTCTAATATATATGCAGGATTGTTATCCATCAGTATGTTTATACAGCTCTTTTCAAATTCCATAAGAATAATATCAAATTCCTCAGCTTTTAAGAGAAATTTCAACCCTAGGATATTATCACCATTTTGAATGCACCACAGACCGGAACGCTTATATAAATCGTTGAGTTTTATATTACCTGGCTGTTGCGCAAGGAGTCTTTTCAAATAATTATTTAAAATATTATGAATTCTATATATATCATTTTGTTCATCATAATAAATAAAGGAATTCCCGTAGCTTAATTTCTTCATAATGCTTTGACAGTTCATATCATCTGTCACATAAGCCGCCTGTTGGGGCGTGAATAAGTCAAGGATACACAGGGATTTCAATATCAACACTTCTCTTGCAGTATATCTTGACATAACTGATGTTTCGATTAGTTTTTCAATACTGCTTCCCGTCTCCACTCTGCCTATTTCAGCATATCTTTGCATGATTAGATATACAGCTGATATCCAACCTTCTGATATATCATAAACCTGTTTTGCGGTATCAATGGATATATCATATCCATTCAATTTAAAATATTTTTTTATTTCAGCTATTGAAACCACAAACAAATCATACTTTATTAGATAGCAATATCCTTTTAGTATTAATTCATCAATGCTTATTTCTGGTGTTGTCCTTGAGAGTATGAGAATATGAAATCCATCTATATTCAACCGTACAATTTGTTCAATAAGCTTATCAAGTTCAGGTGCGTGAGCAAAATGATAATCATCAATTACCAGTACGGTGTTGGTCATATAAGTATGGTCTTCAATGATTCTCAAGACTTTATCTCTTTGTGGCATATTGACTGGAAAACCTAAAGCACGAAGCTGCTTACCAATCTCCGGCTTAGTTCTTACCAACTGACTTAAGAGAGAGTCCCATATGTATTGTGGAGATGATTCATCACTTTCTATAGATACACATACATATTTTACATTTTCCTCCTGGAGGAAATCCCGTGCTGATGTTGTCTTGCCATAACCCATAGCTGCCACTGCAACTGTCAAAGGATACTCAAGTATATGATTAAGCTCCGTACTGATTAGCTTACGCTTCAAAATATGTTGCTGCACTATAATAAGTCACCGCCTTTATTCGACAAATATTAAGATATTTTTTATTGTATCATTACTAATGTCAAGAGTAAAGGTACTTGAGTTTCCGTATTTTATCCACAGGTAATGAAAAATAACGATATATCAATGAACAGATTTAAAAAAAGCTCAAAAATAAGGAACTCCCCTGGAAATTCGGTATAATTTAATCACTACAATAACGAAGTAAATAAAACAATTGGAAATCCTGGGGATATTTTATGTTGGAAGAAGCACAGTTGGCATCCGGCATCAACGTTCCTTTGTTCCCGGCTCTTCAGGCTTCTGGTCTTCTGATAAGCCTGATGAACCGCTAGGCGGTTTTGGATTGTCATGGTTGTCCGATTCGGATCCCTTGGTTGGGTTGATGATATATTCATTGGCTTCCGATAGGATAAAAAATTATTACTCCTGCAATAA
>JAENWI010000347.1 GCA_016650115.1 Peptostreptococcaceae bacterium
CCAGAGAGAGGTATTTGTATCAAAAATATCATCGGCATAATTTCTGTTTAAATCAACGCCTCTGACATTGGCCTTCAGTCTTCTGTAATCGTTTCTCCCAAGTAATTGAATAAAATGGGCTTTCAATACAGGGTCTTTGATCATTCCGGGACCGAACTTAACAATATCAAATCCATCAGGATTTAAAAGGGGCATAAAATGAATCACATTGTTTTGCAGCATAGCGTTTATATCGGCTGATGGAATTACAGCATTATTATAGTAATCTTTGGCGTAATCTTCTATGATTCGCAATACCAGAAAAGGATTGTAGGTTTCTCTGGCATGGACTCCAGCATCTACAAAAATGTGCATTTTTCCAACATAGGAATTCTCGCTGCTTTCGTTGATTGGATTTGTCATTCTAATCACATATATTGGCCGTTTATCTGTTGAGTAGCCTAAAATCTCCATTTCCAGAATCTGGGGGTAACGTTCGATCAGCGCTAAGGATTTTGCGTACAGATCGTAGGAGGAGTATTGGTAACCATTTTCAAAATTCATAAGATCTTCACTATTTTCTGCATAAGCATCTGGAACATTGCTTTGGACAGCATCAGGATAATCAATTAGGAACTGATTTCCCAGGTTGCCATCTATGGTAAGAGAAGAAAGTAACAACTGGTTTGTATCTTTGATGTTTTTACTTAATGCATGAGAAATCAACTCAAATACCTGACCTCTTTTTAAGGCCACATGGGGGCCAACATTTGATTTAAGAGTCAAGCCGGTGGCTTCCCGGATAAGGTATACACTATTATTGTAAGGCATGGCTGAGGTATCATAATGCAAAGCCCTTGCAAGGAAAAGCACTGTTTGAGCATAAGTGACCGGCAAATCAATTCCAAAACTGCCATCATCCAGGCCAGAGGTAATGCCGATTTGTTTTGCAATTTCGATTTCGGTATAAGCCCAATGGCTGGCAGGAACGTCGTTAAATGAGGGGATCTCCGGTAGAACATAACTGTTGAACCCGGATTCTCCGACAAGCATTCTTACAAGCAGAACGATCATCTCACTGCGTGTAATATCATTCGCTTCTTCCAACCCTTTATCTAACCCATAGACAATTCCCGAATTATAGAGAAGCTCACCATAGGTTCTGGCTTCAGCGGAATATACCGGTATAGAATTAAGGGCTAAAATTAGTATTGAAGTAATTAATAATTTTAAAACATTGTTCATAGTGACTTCCTTTATGTATAATAGATATTAAACTTGGGTATATTATACCATATGCCACAATGATTAATTTGATTTGAATAATATTAGAAAGAAGTCTGACTATATTTAATCGTTATCACAAATGACAATATCAAAGCAGGGAGATGAATTTGATGAAGAAAACACTAATCGTTTTAGCTATTAGCTTAGTTCTTTTTAATACGGGTTGCTCAAATAATAATGGACAAGGTCATGCTGAAGATCCGGCTACAGTGAATAAAATAACAGCAGAGGAAGCTAATACCAGATTATCAGAGGAAAGTGGAATAATTCTAGTTGATGTCAGGACCGAAGAAGAATATGTTGAAAAACATATACCAAATGCAATATTATTACCCGTTGAGACAATAGAAGAAAATGCAAAAACAGTTATTCCTGATAAAGATGCAGTTTATTTTGTCTATTGCAGAAGTGGAAACAGAAGTGCC
>JAENWI010000162.1 GCA_016650115.1 Peptostreptococcaceae bacterium
AGCGCTACGGGGTATTCAATTTTAGGAAGAAGATCTAAAGGTATTCCTATTAAAGCGGAAAAACCAACCACCACCACCATAAGCAGAAGCATGATTGTTGCCACAGGACGCTTTATGGCTAAACTTGAAATATTCATAGGGCTTCTCCTTATTCTGTAATATTAATTTCAATACCTTCTGTAATATACTGCTGGCCCTCTGTAACAATTACTTCACCTTCTTTAAGTCCCTGCAATACTTCCACAGAGGTTCCATTGTCAAGACCAGTGGTGATTTCTCTATACACAGGAAGGTTGTTTTTTATTAACACTACCAATGATTTGCCGTTTTTTACGATTACGGAATCTGAAAGAATTGAAAGAACTTGATCTCGTTCCGCAGAAACAATTTTTACTTCCGCGAACATTCCTGCTTTTACAACGTTTGTATCATCTTTTACTGAAATTTCAACCGGATAGGTTAAAGTTCCTTTGGCAGGAGCTGGAGAAAGAGCTGTAACTGTTCCCGTATATGTTTTTTCTCCTAAGGTACTGATATATATTTCCACAGTATCTCCGGTTTTGATCTGGCCAACTAAATATTCCGAGATATTTGTATTGATGACAAGGCTGCTCACATCTGCGATGGAGGCGGCAGGGACTCCCGGTGAAGCCATTGAACCTACAGAAATATTCAATGAAGTGACGAAGCCGTCGATAGGTGACTTCACGTTGGCATTTCCATAAGCTTCACTTGCCAATGTATAGGATGCAAGGGCAGATTCGTACTGAACTTTTGACTGCTCAAAATCCATCAGTGAAACGGCCCCTTCCTTATATAAAACGGACATTCTTTCGTAAGAAGTTTTTGCAAAATTGTAGGATGAAGCAGCTTGATTGTAGCTTGCGGCTATTTGACCTTTATCCAGTTCAAAAAGTAAGGTCCCTTTTGAAACTTTATCTCCTATTTTTACATGAACTGATGTTACTTCACCTGAAGCCATAGGTATGATGGAGACTTCTTCTATTGGTTCAATTCTGCCGGTGACTGGAGAAGTGGACATAATTGAACCAATTTCGACTTTGCCAACCTTAACATTAATCACTGAGGCTTCTTGCGTGTTGTTTTCTGCGAAAAACTGAAAAACCCGAAAACCTATGATTAAAAGCGCAATTAATGCCAGTATGATTAATACAATTTTTCTTTTACTTCTTTTTGTTGACCCTTTATTTACAATTACTGATTCTTTATTTCCACCAGTATTTAGCTCTGCCCCAACGGCTTTTCCTGAAGTGAATTGAGACTGATTTTCAATGCTTGAATTATTTATTTTTTGTTCCACTTTATGCTCCTCCTGTTCAATCCGACCCGCTGGTCAATAAATAATAATATAATAATCGATGGGATATGTCAATCATAAACTGACCCAAAGGTCAGATTAATTTCGACTAAGTTCCACCTTTTTTTGTTTGGCTCTTTTAAAACTGTGGTATAATCAATTTGCTATAAATGAAATTCATTAATTAGATTGTTATTTTACATATTTAATCATATTTCTTAAGGTAATAAATCATTCCAACGCAGAAAAAAGTTTGAAACTAGAAAAGAATAAAGTTAAAGCTAAATGAAGGGACTCGACAAAGGCAAAACAATGGGATTAAACAAAAATAAAAAAACAGGATTTGATAATAAAAAAATTAATAAAATTCTTGATATTTTAGACTGTACATATCCTAATGCTGAATGTGCGCTTGATTATGGAAGTGTTTTTCAGCTTTTAATTGCCGTAACACTTTCAGCCCAGACAACAGATAAAAGCGTTAATATTGTCACAAAAAAACTATTTGAAAGATATGCAAATGCCAAACAGCTTAGCGAAGCTAATGCGCAGGAAGTAGAAGGAATAATTAAACAAATTGGAATGTATAAGACAAAAACAAAGAATATTATAGAAATAAGTAAAAAAATAGCTGGGATGTTCAATGGAGAAATCCCCGGGGAGTATGAAGAATTAGTAAAGCTGCCGGGAGTTGGGCGAAAAACAGCCAATGTTGTTTTATCGGTAGGATTTGGGGAACAAAGAATAGCAGTTGATACACATGTTTTCAGAGTGGCAAATAGAATTGGAATAGCAAAAGGCAAAGATGTATTAAGCACAGAGCTGTCATTAATGGAAAACATCCCTAGAGAAAGATGGACTCAAACCCATCATGGGTTGATATTCCACGGAAGAAACTGCTGCAAAGCAAGGAACCCAAATTGTAAGGAATGTCCGTTAAACGAAGATTGCCTGTCAAGCCCATTATAAGCAGCCTATAATGGGCTTGGTTTTTTGAGAGCCCTTGCAATCAGCCATTTGATATTTTAGTTATACACAGGCAACCGGTGGATAACTGATGAATAGAACTCTTTTCAATAAACAAAAAATGAGCATGCAGTAAATGTGTTTTTCACATCAAACATATGCTCATTTTATGTTATGCTCATTCTATTTCATGCCCATTCTATTTCATACTGTATAGGTCAAAAACTTATCCACAGGCTCAATTTAATAAAACCCACCAACTGCAAGGGTTAATATTTTAACAAACCCATTCTCGGATGCTTATAATGGGTTTGCTCCACAACACTTTTTGTATTTTTTGCCACTTCCACATGGACATGGATCATTTCTGCCAGGCGCCTTTTCTTTGACGACAGTTTTGGAACGCTTATATGAAGTGATAATCGACTCTCTTGTCTCTTCACTTAGAATTGTTTCCCATTGAGGTAATGAAAAGAGGTAATCTGCTTCTGCGACAAGCATGTTATAATATAGCTTTTCATAGTCAATATCAAGAAATATTTCGGAATTTTCATCGAAAGACTTAAAATCCAGTTTATTAATTAGACTTGCATTAATTCCGTCAAGGAATCCCATAAAGATGACAGGATCGGCCTGGTATTCAGCAACAAGTTCTTTTAAAGTCCCGTTGACTTTTTTTGCAGTATTGTCAAGTATTTTGATATAAATAGATTTTTCGGTTGTACTGTATTTTTCCCAAAAATCAGGAAAGGTTTCATCTGTCTGATTGTTAATTAGATTTTCCCATTGTTCAAATAATGTCATCATTTACCTCCTGCAGCTTTCACAATTATTAATAGCTTTAGCTATTTCCAAAACATCTCCCATAATGGCACTTCCTGTAGGAAGCGGGCCCGCACCTTTTCCGTAAAACATCAATTCATCAACTGCATTACCTTTGACAAATACAGCATTGAATTCATTATTAACCCCGGCAAGGGGATGATCATTTGGTATAAGGGTGGGTTTGACGAAATATTCAAGTTTGCCATTTGCCATTTTTGCGGATGCAATAAGCTTGATTTTACAGCCTTTTTCTTTTGCATCATCAATTTCTGATTTTGTAATTTGGCTTATACCTAATGTGGGGATATCTTCTGGAGCAACTCTTACATTGAATATTAATGACATTAATATGGATAACTTATTGGCCACATCAAATCCTTCAACATCTGCAGTCGGATCAGCTTCAGCAAATCCTTTTTCCTGCGCCGTCTTAAGGACATCCTCATAATTAAGTCCGAAATCCGTCATTTGAGTTAATATATAGTTTGTTGTACCGTTTACTATACCAAGAATTTCTTCAAATTGATTCGCGCCTAAAACAGTTGTCAAGGCATTTAAAATAGGGATGCCTCCGCCTACACTCGCTTCAAAACGGAATTCAACATCATTTTCCCTTGCTGTATTTACAAGCAGATCATAATTAGCTGCTACAGCCGCTTTGTTGGCAGTCACTACATGTTTTTTGTGTTTCATTGCTTCAAGCATGA
>JAENWI010000247.1 GCA_016650115.1 Peptostreptococcaceae bacterium
TAAGGTCAGTGAAACTGTACCTGAATTATCTCTTGAAAGATATTCGGATGTATACGAGAAGGAATAACCTTCATCGGTTTCAGAAAGAACACCCGCAAAGATATTCCGTACATACACATAGGCTTTTCTAAAGGTATCCATCGAATTACCTAGCAAGGGTACCCCTGGCTTTAGCCATGGGGAGGAATTGCCTTGACGGGCAATTAACCTACTTGCTTTTTCCTTTCTTTTAATAGCGTTCTCGGTATGTTAATTAATTTTAGTTTTTTGTAGCTGGCTGCTCCGTTTACCTTTACGCCATCGAGTAATCTCAAGTCAAAGAAGCCTCTTTCTCTTCTGCCGAAGATGAAACATTCCTGGTTTTTATAAAGTACCTTATCGAAAAGGCGATAACCCTTGACTATAGTTGGCGCTTTACTCGCTATTCTTCGGCTACCTTTAATAAGGTTTGCTTTATGAAGGCTGCGATTGCTATGTCTTACGAATTTTTGCATGTAAACGTGTTCTTGTCTTTTGGCTTCAACATTGTTTGCGATGCAGTAGGCATCTGCAGCATGAGTTTTCTCTATGCCGTTATTTATGCGGACATATTTTGTAATGTAGCCATAAGTTAGCGAGACATTTGTGTAAGTTTCTTTAAGCTTATTATAGAACGCCCAACGCATGATGCCCATAAATGCTGCATCTCTAAACGATTTTCCTCGTTTAATATTGAGCACGATTTTGCCTGTATGAACCTTACTGTGACACGTTTTGCAAAGCGTAACAAGATCACTTGGCGCATTGCCGCCAGTTTTTCTACTTTCAAGATGATGTACATTGAGCACTTTGTCTTTACTTTTACCTAAACAATGCTGGCAAGTGTGTTTATCTCTGAAAAGTACGTATTCACGCACGTTCCAGGAGTCAAATTGGTCCCCTTGCTGGTATTCGGTGCCGCTAATATTCGGGTTTTTTATTTTCTGAATATCGAATGCGGCGACTTCTACGATCACCTTCGTAATCGGCAGTATCTTATGCACATTTTCGACTAACTTTAAATGTGAATCAATTTTGTGTCTTATTGATGGCGCTAGCCATCCCGGCTTCTTCGTGGCTTTACGATTATCAAATCTTGGTTTTCTGTAACGAAGATGGTTTCTTCTTGTCTTTCTGTACTGAAGTCTTTCAGCTAGAAGCTTAACGATGTCAGTACGAAGCACAGTTTCTGAAGAATATAATTCTTCTTTTTCTGTGGAAGCTGAAAGACCAACAGTCTTGCTTCCTGCGTCAATGCCAAGCGTTATCTCTTGAGTGTAGCTTTCGCTGTTATAAACTAATTTAATTGTAAATGGTTCTCTACTTACCACTACGGCTTTGCCAGATCGTAGTAAATGTTTCACCTTACCGTGCCGATTAGTCGGCATGAGCGGCTTATTGCTTTTGTCTAATACATATACCATATGGCACAGTACTCCTTTCTACACGATTTAACTTGTAATGCTGCTCGCATATATGCGCCGAAGCACATATACGTTTGCAGTTAGATTCGCATCGCCAATGTTACAAAAGGTTTAAATGCTAGTAGCACTGCTCCTAACCTCAGAGCTGGTTAACCACTAACCGTAGAGCGCCGGACTTGCGAAACATCCTGCGGTACCTATATATTCATTATGTAACGTGGTGCTCTTACTATGAGCACGAAGGCTAATCAGCAAGTACCAGGTGCTTTCTAAGACTAGCTTCTCAAGCCCCTGGATTTATCCATAGAGTCTGCTAACTAATCCCTATCCTTCTTTCCCGGCACAGCTTCCATACCGAACATTCCAAGAGCAATATTTACCTTATCCATGCGAACCGTTTCTTTTCCTTGCTCCAGCTCCCGGATAAAACGAATGCCTAATCCGGAGCGTATTGCAAAATCTTCTTGAGTAAGACCTGCGGAACGCCTGCTTTCCTTTATAAATCTGGCAATTTTGTTCATTCCTATTATCGCCTCCTTTAGCACTAATTATACTAATACATTATACCCTTTTGGGTATAATGTCAATTATAAAATCATACATTATACCCGAAAGGGTACAGATTACTCATGTAATAAGATAATGCACCCTATCGGGTATGATATAAATTATGATTTTTTATAGAATGAAGCAATAAATTTAAGTCCTTTGCAGAAATGGAAGCTCGGCTGCGATATGTGTGAAAATGATAAATTGGAAAAACTGATTAAAAACATATTTACATACGTATTATTACGTAATATAATAGAATTAAGACAAAGAAAGGAGAATAACAGAAATGCCGATGACATCAAAACAGATGATAAAACTACTAGAAGAAAATGGATTCGAACAAATTCGGCAAGATGGTTCTCATAAATTGTTTAAAAATAGCGAGACAGGGAAGACCACCACAGTTCCTTATCATTGTAAAGACTTAAAAAAGGGAATAGAACACAAAATATTAAAAGATGCAGGGCTGAAATAGTACCCTATAAGGAGGTTACAA
>JAENWI010000298.1 GCA_016650115.1 Peptostreptococcaceae bacterium
ATGATAAAGAGATTTTCAAAGTTGAGTCGGAAATTATTCAGAAGGTTGCAAATGAAAATCCCGCAGTTATTATTGGTAGAGGCGGAGGATATATTCTTCGGAATCGTCCCAACCATATAAGTATATATTTGCATGCAGACATAGAGTTTCGTGCGCGGCTGATCCAAGAACAGTACAGCCTTTCAGCAAAAGCGGCGGGGAGTTATGTTGAAACTGTAGATAAATCCAGGACTCGCTACGTTCATGATATTACAGGGTGTGATATGAATGATGCAAGGCAGTATGACCTTTCGGTTGATACCGGAATACTAGGGATGGAAGGAGCCGAGAAGGTGATTATGGCGTATCTAGATGCCCGATTTGGAGATGTTGAATCGATAAATAAAGGCGGAGAGTAAGATATTACAACCTCTATGCAAAAATACAAAACTCTCACTCTGTAATATCTGGTGGGCTAAACCCAATCACTTGGCTTTGGCATAACTTTTACGGTTAAATGAGATGACAGCGGCTACGAAGGAAATAACCATTCCCACTATCATAACTGAATGGTAAGCTGACATGAACGCATTTATTTGACTAGGCTTTGGCATGGTGACACCGCCCATGGCTTCAAATAAGGCAACAGACCATGCAATACCGGTGACCATACCTAAGTTTCTAACCAAACTGTTAATTCCACCGGCAATACCTAATTTTTGATGAGGAACTGAACTCATGACACTGCTATTGTTGGGTGATTGAAACATACCGGATCCTAAACCCATGAGTATTGATCCTGGAAGTATTTGATAGAAACTGGACGTGGCTGAAAGTGTAGAAAAATAGAACAAGCCAAGTCCCGTAATAATTAAACCACTTGTAGTTAGAAACATTGGTCCGAATTTGTCGGAGGCATGACCACTAATAGGTGCGACAATGGCCATGACAACAGGAAAGACAATTAGAATCATACCAACTTGGATTGGCTTGTAATTAAGAACTCCCTGCAGATAAAAAGGTAAAATCATAGTGTTGGCAAACATCGCGACAAAGGATAATCCCCCTGAAAGATTACCAATCAGAAAAGGACGATTGCGAAATAAGGATAAATGAATCATGGGATGTTTGACCTTCCGTTCAGTAAGAACGAACAAGACCAGCAATGCTGTTCCTAACACTAAGCACAAGAGCACAGGAAGGCTCGACCAACCCCAGTTTTCGCCATTCGTAATGCCCAGGAGCACTATAATCATCCCTAACATAAATGTTAAGGCTCCAATAAAATCAAAACTTTCTTTTTCTTTTCTCGGAATATCGATGGGCAGAATCAAAAGCACGGCTGCAAAACCAATAAAGCCTATTGGAACGTTTATGTAAAAAATGGAGCGCCAACCAGCTAAACCAATTAGTATGCCGCCCAGTGCCGGACCAGTAAGAGAACCAAGGGCAACAACAGTTCCAGTTAGGCCCAAGGCTTTACCCCGTTCATTAGGTGGGAAAATTGATGTAATGATTGCAGCACTGTTGGACATTAACATTGCGGCGCCTACCGCTTGAAACACCCGTGTTGCCACTAAAAACCAAATATTTTGTGCCAACCCGCAGAGGGCAGAGCCAAGAATAAAGACTAAAAAGCCAAGAGCAAAGACCTTTTTACGCCCAACTAAGTCCGCAATACGACCAAAGACCGGCAATAAACTGGTAATAGTTAAAAGATATGCTGTTACCACCCATTGTAAGGTGGAAAGATTTGAATTTAGTTGGCCCGAAATTGTGGGTAGTGCTACGTTAACAATGCTGCTATCCAATGTCGCCATAAAGGTACCTACCGCAACTGAAGCTAAGACATACCAACGATAATTCGGTGAATTCTTTATTGCGTTAAACATCGTTTTCCTCTCTATCCAAATTGTCCTCAATTCTATTTAGTAAATTTTTGAGTTCGTCCTGTTCTTGTTCAGTAAATCCTTGTAATGCATGTTCCAAAGATTTAATGGCTAAGGG
>JAENWI010000122.1 GCA_016650115.1 Peptostreptococcaceae bacterium
TTTAAAAGTAGGTAAAATTCTGATTCGTTAGCACGTATGCTTTTATATTTTATTCAAAATAGTAGAATGACTAGTCCTATATAAGCGTTACAGATTTTATCGAGGATAAGAAGCCGGATATCTAAAAATAGCTCTTTTTATTAATCTAAAGTATTGATAATATTATAATTAATAAATTTCCGAACAATTGTATCTTTGTTGACTTAAAACGGATACCCTATTGCTACATTTAAAACCAAATTATCTTTTCTCCATGATGAACTTCCAAAATCGATCTGATTGGTCACCCAGCGGTGGTTCTCTTCGAGCCAGGGTTTACGTAACGGCATAGCCAGATCGAACCGTAATACAAAAAAGGAGACATCAACACGTATTCCCATTCCTGCTCCAACAGCCAGCTCATCCATGAATTTGGAAATCACAAACGGACTTGAAAAGTCGGAAGGATTTGATTTCAGCGACCAGACATTTCCGGCATCTACAAAGAGTGCTCCTTTAAAATAGCGATAGATATTAAAGCGGTATTCTGTATTCATTTCCAGTTTCATATCGCCTCCTAATTGTAAAAAACCTATATTATCGGCATCCTGATAAATAGTACCCGGACCAACGGAATTAATATGGAAAGCGCGGATGCTGTTTGGCCCACCGATGAAAAACTGTTTAGAATAAGGTAAAACTGAAGAGTTGCCATACGGTTTGGCCACACCTGCCAATAAACGCATGGCCAGTTTGCTTTTATCCCTGAAATTGTAATAAAGCCGGCCATCGAGACTTATTTTTGCAAATTGTGAATAGATGGAACCAGCCACTTTGGACGGATTATCGGACGACACTTTTTTGCCGCCAATCCAGTTTATCAACGATAAGGTATTTCCGGCAAGTTCCGGGTTTATCTGAATATAATATTGCAGCTTTTTGCCAGTTAGCATTTGCTCATTGTAGGTAAACGAATAACTGCCTCCTGCAATGAATTTCTCTTCGTAGCTTTTTTTCAAAAATGGATTTGCTTCAAGTAAATTAGTGAATGCCGTTGATTGGTTCCCGACCGAATTATAACTAATATCAATCGGATTAAATTCATGTTCTTTCCTGATATCATCTTTCCACTTAAAACTATAAGCAAAGCGGAAGGTACGCATGTCGAAATAATTGACTCGTTTAATGTAATTGTATGAAAGCACAAGACTTGTTTTTGGAATATAGATGCTATTAGTTCGCTTAATATTAAAAGGAACAAGAAAACGTGGAAATGTAAGCTCCAGTTGAGGGTTCCACGAATAGGAATACAAATTCTCACCCTTCCCGTCCAACTGAGCTTCAAATGATCCGGCCAGGTTGAGAGTGAGCAATTCCGCACCCTTAAAGGTATTTCTGTTCAAAATACTTAAATTCACTCGTGGTCCGGCGTAATTATTTGATTTAGAAATAAGGTCTATTTCTGTTCTGAATGTATATTTGGGTATGGGTGTCATCAGAATGTTTACATCCAATAAACCCGGAACTAAATCATTCCTTTCCGAAAAGTTCACCTGCACCAGTTTGAAATTTCCCATCGACATCAAATGGTTTAATGTAGTGATGTGATTCTGTCTCGAAAAGACTTCTGTTTTTCGCAAATAAATCGATTTTGAAAGCACTTTTGGCTTGATTGCCATTCGGTCTTTTTTACCCGAAAACACAATATTCTGAAACATTAATGTGTCGTTTGAATTGCGGGAAGACCTTTTGTTTAACGAGAAATTCTGATTGACAAATACATTATTGATGTGATAAACCGTTAATGCGTTTTTCGGAATACTGTCTTTTAACGTTAGTTTGAAACTTACCGTTTGATTTTTGTTTGAGGTGTCGGCTTTAAACAGCAAATAATCGGGGTTGAAATAAAAATACCCTTTGTTTTTTAAGATTGCATCGATACGCATACGCTCATTTCTCAAAATCTCAAGGTTGTAATCGTCACCGGGTTTAATCAACGATTTATCTTTTTCAGAAAGAATCAGGTGACTTAAACTGTCGTCAGCAATATCATAAATAAGATCTTTAACAATATAAGGCTTGTGAATATGACTGGTATAAACTACTTTGAAAGTATGCTTTTTTTCAATGGTTTCTGATTCTGTAAAACTTTTAAATATACCCATGTTAAAAAGCCGGGCATCGATTATTGCAGATGTAACCCCGGGCTTAACATCGCTCATCAATACCGGGGCCTCCCCTTTTTTCTTCAGCCACCGTTTAAATTTGGTTTTAGGATTTTCACCGGCTGCATTGTACATCCATAATTTAGGTCGAAAACCCAAAAAAACTTTGTTTGGTTCCGGACTTACAGCTTCCTCTGCTGTCGCTTTAATCAATCGTGTATTCAGCTTATCTACTGATTCCATTTTATTTTCCGCACCTGTATAAAGCTTTTCACCTTCAGGTAAATGCCTTGTGCCGCTGCATGATGATAAAAACAGACAGCACAAAATCAATATATATTTATTAAAACGTTTCATAATTATTGCTTTTCAAGTCCCCCTTCCGGGGATTTAGGATGCCTCTTATGTGATTTAAATAATCTTTTCCAAAGGTTGAAATCACGCACATATACAACACCAACCCCTGTTTCAACTAACTGTCCTTCAATAGCTCCTTCGTATTGATTTTGTCTAAACCCTTTCATCCTAAACCTGCCATCTTTAGTCAGTTTGTATTCAACTGTAACATCGCTCGTAATATCGCTTGCCGAATTTTGTTTCGCTTGGTCTCCTTCCACATCGACCGTGCCTCCCAACTGAACTGACAAACGTTCATTAAAAAGTTGATTTTTTACGCCAACTTCTACTTGTGTCATTCCTTCAGCCTGCCCCGACTGATAATCATTGTACGACTGAATATTAAAATTCAGTTCCACACCAGGTACAACTTTTGAGCTCAACTTATTTAACTGAGCTGATAAAAATTTACTCACCGTTGACCGGATTATCGTTGATGTTTCTCCTTGCATTTCAGTTTGAAACGGATTTTCCTGAATAAAGCGACCCAAAACCAATAATGCAAAAACCTGTTTATTAAGGGCTGATTTATCCTCATTTAACAAGCTTAATTTCTGGTTCACTGCTCCGTCTAAAATTCCCTTGTCTTCGGGTAATAATTGTATTTCGAAACTAATTTCAGGATGTAGAATATCTCCACGTAATTTCAGAATTACCAAAAATGGATATTGTTGTTTGTATCCACTTTTATCAACATCACTTAAACCTGATATTTGATCGGCTACCAGATCATACGGCGAAGCCCGAACCGTATATTTTGCATTTATATTAATATTGGCATCCAATGGATTGCCGCTCCAAATAATGGTGCTTCCGGCATCAATGTCAAATCTTTTTTTAATGATCGATTCCAAAGAAACCATGTAACTGCCTTCGCTTAAATTATAAGCTCCGGTCAGGCTCATCTTTCCGCTTTGGTCTATTGTAAAACTTAATGCAGCTTCGCCTTTAACTTTCAAAGAATCAGATGATGCAGGATCCATTAATAACATGAGTGTTGCTTCTTTGTCGATTTCAATAATGGAATTGAGATCAAAACCACTCATGCCGGATGATTGGGTAACCATTTTATCGCCTCTATTCAGGATTGGATTAAATACGGTTGGATCTTCAAATTCAACCACATCTTCTCCTTTATAGGTGGTCAGCCGGTCTTCAGTAACAGCAAAAGTAAAATTAGAACCTTTTTTAATTTTAAACCGGGCTTTTATCACCGGGAGCTTCATGGAGCCGGTTACATCTATTTTACTGTCGATAATCATTCGTCCAAAAAATTCCTTGTTGTCTTTTGATGTGGTGTTAAAAAGTAAAAAATCTTTTGAGCTTACATTCAATGCAAAATCTATATCGCTAAATTGCTTCATTTTGACTGCTCCATTCAAAATTGCCGTGTTTTGTTTGTCATCTGACAGCGTGAAATTTTCAAAATAAATGCCATCGTTTTTCAGTTGGATCGTTTCATGTTTCATTCCTAACCGGGTATTTAGAAATGCAGGTTTAATAAACGCATTGTTGAAAACCAATTGGCCGGTAATTTCCGGTGCATGGGTATTCCCTTCAACCAAAAACTCCCCACTGAGCGATCCCGACGCTTCTGATATTTGACCCATAGAAAACGCTTCAATAGTCTTCATTGAAAGCGATTTAATATCTGTTTTTATGTTGATAGAATTATTATTATCGCGTAGGATAAAAAAGCCATTTGCTGCAAGATTATTATTAGGGCCATTTAAATTCATATCAATGTTAAATTTATCGGCTCCTGAATTTTCTGCTTTCATTGTTAAATTTCCAATGGGAACATTACTTACAATCAGAGAATTAATCTTAGCATTAGCGATTAATCCATACGAACCGGCAACTCTTTTAAGCAACAGATTTCCATCCAGATTCCCTTTCACCAAATTGGTATCTTTTTCAATGATTTGTGAAACGTCCTCCAGCTTGAAATTTTTGATAGCAACATTCATGTCATCATCAAATCGGTCATTTACCGAAGCAATATTCATGTGACTTTCAGCATGATTCATAAAAAGGTGATGGATCAAGAATCCCTGTTCCCCGAATTCAATATAATTGTCGGCGGCAATACCCCATTTGTTATTCATCAGATAGAATTCGGCCGGATCGATCGTGAGTTTGTAGTTTGCCTTCTCCTTTGAAATCTGAGAGCGAATCAACAGTTTCTTGTTTTTGTCATCTATTGACGAAATATTTGCATATATCTGATTATCTGACAGTTTTCCTTCAATCAAAAAATTGTCCAATTTAACCAGCGAATTTGTAATAAGACTGCTTGAGATTGTATAATTCAGAGCTGTGCTATCCGAATTCACATCGATCACAAAGTCATTCATTTCAGTAGTTCCATAAACAATTTTTTTTACGGTAGCACTCAGTTTAAGGTTGCTTTTCTCACTGTCTAAACTTCCCTTAATGATTCCCTGATCGAATTCTTTTAGATCAGGGACAAGCACAGAGAAAATGGGGTGATTGTGAAGCTGTATCTCGAAATTGAGTTTTGATGGTTCGCTTTTAATTGTTTCTTTTATAGAATCTGAAA
>JAENWI010000223.1 GCA_016650115.1 Peptostreptococcaceae bacterium
AGAAGAACAAGCCAGATGGAGCCAACCATCATAACCCCAAGAACATATACCACATAAAAGGTTATCAACGTAGACTGCACGACCGTCAAGCCACCAAAACCCATCACATATCCAAGCACCAATTCCCATCTCTTGATAGGAGTTGAAAGCATTTTTTCCAGTGTTCCTGTTGTTCTTTCTTGAAGAAAGGACATGCCGGCTACAATGAAAACGAAGAAAAACACAAGAACTCCAATGAGGACAGAGCCGAAATTATCAAAAGTTTCAAGATCCTCAGCCCCATAAATATAAGTTATATCAGAAAGTTGATCAGCTCTAGTCGGTTGCAGCGGCTTCTTAGCTGCTTCTAATAAATTTACGGCCATTGCAGCTTCCTGGGAATTTGAGCCATCCACATATATATAAGATTTGCCGTCTACAATATTGATGATGGCTGTTATTTCACCTTTATTTAAACTATCAAATGCAAGCTTTTCATCGAGAAATCTTGTAGCGGTTACATTATTGTCATACAGTCTGTCAAAATAATCTGAAGGCGCATTTAGAACCCCCACATTACTGTTGCTTAATGAAGAGTTCAATACAAAGAAAATCAATGTAAGCATAAGAATAGGCGCAAATAATACTAAAGCTAAGGTTCGTTTGTCATGTTTCAGTTCAGTAAAAATTCTAAAGGCAATCGCTTTAACCCTCATTTTCAACACCACCCTTACTGTAAAAGATAAAGGATTCTTCCAGATTCTTTGAATTTGTCCCTTCCACTATTTCCTTAGGAGTACCTGTAGCAAGAATGACACCTTCTCTCATCATGGATAAGAGTGTGCATTTTTCTGCCTCATCCATTACATGGGTTGTAACTAAGATGGTAATTCCGCTTTTGGCCAAAGCATACAGCTCGTCCCAGATGCTTTGTCGCAACAAAGGATCAATTCCAACTGTAGGTTCATCCAGAATTAATATTTGAGGGTTGTGCAATAGAGCGATTGCCAAAGAAAGTCTTCTTTTCATCCCGCCGGAATAAGCGAAAACAGGTTTACTTAAATCATCTTTTAAATTGACCAACTTTAGAACTTCAGTAATCCTGTTTTTTAAAGCAGTTCCAGCTAATCCGTAAATTTTCCCGAAAAACTCAAGATTCTCGACACCGTTCAGACTGGTGTAAAGAGCATCGGATTGGGCAAGATATCCTATATGGTTCATCAAAGACAAATCTGGCATTTCGCCGCCTAAAACCCAGGTACGTCCAGAGGTGGCACTTAAAATCCCTGCCATGATTTTCACCGTAGTGGTTTTTCCACAACCGGAAGGACCAAGCAAGCCATAAATTGACCCTTTTGGGATTTTGAGCGAAATATTGTTCAGCACCTGCTTGTCACCGAAAAATTTATTAATTTTTTCTAAAACGATACAATCAGAATCTGTTGCCATATGACCCTCCGTTTTTTTATTATACAATTTAATAATACTACTTGTATATCGAAAAAGATATATTAAAAACACTACAATGTGGACAATTTACCAATAGTAAACTATAATTTAAATAATAAAGATTTTTATAGCAATATCTGTTTTGAAAGAAGGTCATTATGATTACGGTAATGGAGCTGGTTGCGCATCCTGCATTTAAGGAATTCAAACTGCTTGCAGGAGAAAGCGGATTATATAACCCTGTTTTGGGTACTGCCATTTTTGAATGGGAATCACCAGACGACGTAGAAAGAACTTTTTCAGAAGGAGAATTTGTTGTTACAACACTTTCTCAGGCAAAAAATGATGTTTCGCTTGCTGAAAAGTGCATCAAGTTGCTAATTAAAAAAGGTGTATGTGCTATAGGGATTAAAACGGTTTATTTTAAAGAAATTTCGGAAGAACTTAAATTATTTGCTGATGAAAATAAAATTCCAATATTCTTTTTTTTGAATACTTATTTTGACGATATTATATTTACAATTAAGAATGCTTTAATCTCTAATTCAATGAATACTGATTATGAATCAAAACTAACGCGTCTGTTAAAAGCTAACTCAGATTCAGATACAATTTTAGAAATAGCCAAAGAAATTAATCCTTTCTTTCTAGATAATATAATATGTTGTTTTGCTTCACTAAATAATAAAAAATTAAAAAATGAAGAAGACATAGAGCAAACATATACACACATTATGAATCAAAAGTATAATAAACTTTTGGATTCTAAAAACTTGGTGTATTCAATTATTTCTTATGAAGGTGGTATTTTGATTATATATACGGTCAAGAGTTTTTCGACTGATATATGTTTGGAATTTATGGATTTTTTGGATAAAAATGGAATTAACAATAATGATTTTAAAATGGGTTTTAGTAATAGTTATTTAAAGTTAGAGAATTTAGCCATGGCTGTTCAAGAAAGCATTTATGCGAATGCCAGTTGTATCATTGATAATGAACCCATATTGTTTTTTGATTCAATTGGATTAGATCGAATGCTAATGCCTGTTCGTAATGATGCCTGGACAAAACGATACTATGATAGTTATCTCGAAAAAATATTAGCTCATGATGTTATTCACAATTCCAAAATAATGGAGACTCTGATAGAATATGTAAAAAGCAATGGAGATATCAAGCTAACGGGGAAAAATAGCTTTCAGCATAGTAATACAATCAGGTATCGACTGGAAAAGGCAAAAAAATTACTAAACATTGATGAAAGCCTTGAATGTTATCCGGAAATTTTTACTTTCATCAGATTATATCAAATTAATAAAATTTTGAAAAAAGAATAAAAATCAATAAAACTGACAAATCCCAGG